>NZ_QAJD01000005.1:10632-31814 GCF_003061465.1 Aeromonas sp. HMWF017 | reverse complement strand
GGTGAAAACAGTTTCAAAAAGACCCGATTCATCGGTGGGCGCCAGGGTGGCAACGACTTTGCCCGACTTGAGATCCTTGACGCGGACTTCGAGGGCATCAGGCAACCAAGCGGTCAGTTTGAGGCCGGGCCCATCCGGATTGGCCTGCAGGCCTAAGTGAGAGAAGGGATCGGAACAGCGGGCAGCAACCAAACGTTCAACGAGCATCGAGATTTCCTTTCATGACAGAGCATCCACTCCGGCCGAAGCCGGAGTGGATTTAGGTGAGAACGCTGTGGGAGACAGCGTCTCAACGACTGGCCTCATCACGGGCTTGGCTCATCTTGCCAGCCAGTGCCTTGAGTGCCTCATTGGCAAAAATATCTTCCAGATCAGCGGAGAGCTTGCGGCGCCAGTTGGGATATTCGTAACTGGTGCCCGGTACGTTGACCGGCTTGTCCATCTCTAGCCAATCTTCCAGCTGGGTACTGAACAGGGCGCAGCTGCCGCGGGACATGTGGATCTGCAGACCGTGGTTGAGTTCGGTGTTCATGCCGACCCAGTTCACGTCATGACTGATGTTGTCAGAGATGACCTTGTGGGCATGCAAGCTGTCGAGGATCCGCTGTTTGGCCTGGTGGCGATCAGCATACAGAGTCTTCAAAACATCTTCATCCGGATACAGGCCCAGTTGACGGCCGAGCGCCAGATCATCGCAGTGCCAGAAGCCCTTGAGGGTCGGCATGTCGTGGGTGGTCAGGGCAGACATCGCCTGCTCGGTGTAGTGCGCCGGGGAGATAAAGCCGCCATCTTCCTTGGAGCGCTCGAAGAAGAACACCTTGTAGGAGTGAACGCCGTTCTCTTTCAGGGTCACGTCGATCCCCTCCGGCACGGTACCCAGATCCTCGCCGATCAGCAGGCACTGATTGCGGTGGGATTCGAGGGCCAGAATGCCCAGCAGATCGTTGACCGGATAGTAGATGTAGGCGCCCTTGGCGGCGGACGCTCCGGGCGGTACCCACCACAGGCGCAGCAAGGCCATTACGTGGTCGATGCGCAGAGCGCCACAGGAGCGCATGTTGGCACGGAACAAGTCCACCATCGGCTGATAGGCCGCTTCAAACAGCTTGTTCGGGTTCATCGGGGGCAGGCCCCAGTTCTGACCGAGCGGGCCGAGAATATCGGGCGGCGCACCGACCGAGGCTTTCGGGCAGTAGAGATCCTGGTTGGCCCAGATCTCGGTGGAGCCTTCGGATACGCCCACCGCCAGATCCCGGTAGATCCCCATCACCATGCCGGCAGCCTTGGCGCGGGCATCGGCTTGCGCCAGCTGCTCGTCGGCCAGGAACTGCAGATAGAGGTAGAAGTTGACATCTTGCGGGTGCTCGGCCATCCAGGCAGCAACTGCAGGGTTGTGGTAATCGCGCAGCTCCTGCGGCCATACCGGCCAGCCCCAGGCATTTTCGCCTTTGGCATAGAAGTGGGCCTGCAGGGCATCAAATGCTGCCTGCTGTTGCAGGCTGTCGCCACCGGCGGCCACGAAGGCATCAAAGGCGGCCTGACGCTCGGCGCTCAGGGTGGCTTCATCGAACACCTGACGCAGCATGCCGAGTTTGGTCTGGAGCACGCCGGTGTAATCGACGTTCTCTTTGGCGCGCAGATTGGCCAGATGTTGCTGGAAGGCAGGACTTGCCACTTCCGCCTTCAGGCGATCGCTCTGCTGGAATTCGGGCACCGCTTCCACATTGATATAGGCCACGTTGAGCCAGCGACGGGAAGAGGGGCTGTAGGGACTGGCGCTCTCCGGATTGGCCGGATAGAGGGCGTGGATGGGGTTGAGGCCGACGAAGTGGGCACCCCAGGCGGCGGCTTTCTCGACCAGCTGGCCCAGATCGCTGAAATCACCGATACCCCAGTTGTGGCGGCTGCGCAGGCAGTAGAGCTGCACGCTCGGGCCCCATACCTTGCGGCCATCGGCAATCGGCGCCTGTTTGTAGCAGGCCTTGGGGGCGACGATGAGGCGCATGGTGGCCAGCGGCTCGTCATTGCCCTCTTCCAGCAGCACCAGCTGGTGATAGCCCAGCTCCGGGGCCATCTCCAATGTGACGCGATAGGCCTGGCACTCCATCTCTTCAAATTCGGCCACGCCGACCAGCTCACCCTCGATGGGGGTGAATTGACCGGACAGCACTGCACCCTGCTCCTGCTGGAGCTGCCAGGTGAGGGCGTCGTTGACGAATTCGATGGGGAGGCGAACCTCAAGGGTAACGGCGTCGCCGGTGCGAACCACCATCACAGGATCCAGCGCCCGCAGCCAGTGCTGGCGATGCTCCTCTTCCAGCTGCTGCACCAGTGCGGCCTCGTCATCGACGCGGTAGCCCATGGCGCCCAGCATGGCGGCCTTGCTCACTTCTGATACCTGGGCCGGGTGGCCCCAGGCATCGACATACTCGCTGGCGATACCTTTTGCGGCAGCCAGCTGTTCAATCAGGGTGGTCATAGTTTGAGAATTCCCGCTGTGGATTCTATCTATACTATTTTGTTTGATTTTTATGGGGTGGTACTTGAACAGTGGCTCTTTGGCCATGCTAAACCGCGCACATTTTTACATATCTCTGTGAATGGTTGTGTGACCGAGTAGGCACTATTGTTGATATCTGCGCGATGCCACGATCTGGCACTTTTTTCGTCAAAACGTGGTAATCAGTTACATAAACAGAAAATTAATTTCACAGTTTTTCATGATATAGCGCAATTTCAGACAGAATGTTGGTTGACTCACCGGAGAGTTCTAGTAAATTTACAAGCGGAATTTTCTTTGACTACTGAACAGTTAGGTAACTAAATATGACTATCAAAGTAGGTATTAACGGTTTTGGCCGTATCGGTCGTTTCGTATTCCGTCTGGCTTGCGAGCGTGCAGACATCGAAGTTGTTGGTATCAACGACCTGATCGATGTTGACTACATGGCTTACATGCTGAAGTACGATTCAACTCACGGTCGTTTCAACGGTACCGTTGAAGTTAAAGACGGCAACCTGGTTGTAAACGGCAAAACCGTACGTGTTACCGCTGAGCGTGACCCGGCCAACCTGAAGTGGGGCGAAATCGGTGTTGACGTTGTTGCTGAAGCTACCGGTCTGTTCCTGACCGACGAGACTGCTCGTAAGCACATCGCTGCTGGTGCCAAGAAAGTTGTACTGACTGGCCCGTCCAAAGATGCTACCCCGATGTTCGTAATGGGTGTTAACGACTCTACCTACGCTGGCCAGGACATCGTTTCCAACGCTTCCTGCACCACCAACTGCCTGGCACCGATCGCTAAGGTTCTGAACGATACCTTCGGTATCGAGTCTGGCCTGATGACCACCGTTCACGCTACCACTGCTACCCAGAAGACCGTTGATGGTCCGTCTGCCAAAGACTGGCGCGGTGGCCGCGGTGCGGCTCAGAACATCATCCCGTCCTCTACCGGTGCTGCCAAAGCTGTTGGCGTAGTTATCCCGGAACTGAAAGGCCTGCTGACCGGTATGGCTTTCCGTGTTCCGACTCCGGACGTGTCTGTTGTTGACCTGACCGTTAACCTGAAGAAAGCTGCCACCTACGCAGAAATCTGCGAAGCGATGAAAGCTGCTTCCGAAGGCGCTATGAAAGGCGTTCTGGGCTACACCGAAGACGAAGTTGTATCTACCGACTTCCTGGGTGAGCGTCAGACCTCCGTATTCGACGCCAAGGCTGGTATCCAGCTGAACGACAAATTCGTTAAAGTTGTATCCTGGTACGACAACGAAATGGGCTACTCCAGCAAAGTTCTGGACCTGATCGCTCACATCTCCAAGTAATTTGGGATGCGCAATCGCGTAGCTTGAAAAAGGCGGCCATTGGCCGCCTTTTTGTTTTTCGGTTTCCCCTGATGACAGGAGTCCACATGCAATCCATTCGTCCCCTGACAGCCAATTGCAAGCTTGCCAACAATGCTGCCGGTCTGCCGGTTCTCACCATCAACAACGACTATGCCAAGGCAGAAATCAGCCTGTTTGGCGCCCATGTGCTGAGCTATCAGCGTCATGGCGAGCCGGCCTCCATCTGGCTGAGTGACAAGGCGGTGCTGGATGGCAGCAAGCCTGTTCGAGGTGGTATCCCGATCTGCTGGCCCTGGTTTGGTCCGGCGCCCGCCCGCGTCGGTAGCGGCAAGCCCTCCCACGGTTTTGCCCGTACCACCCTCTGGATGCTGGACGGGGTCTCAGATCACGCCGATGGCACGCTTGTTCATCTTTCCCTGCGCGACAGCGACGCAACCCGTGCCCTGTGGGATCACCCCTTTGAGCTGGAGCTGGACGTGCTGGTTGGCAAAGAGCTCTCGCTGGTGCTGACCACTCGCAACACAGGTGCTCAGCCGCTGACCTATAGCGGTGCGCTGCACACCTATTTACAGATCAGCGCACCGGAGGCGGTGAGCGTGAGCGGTCTGGGTGAGCCCTATGCCGACAAGCTGACCGGGCAGGATGCCAAGCAGCAGGGTGCATTGACCCTGAGCGGGCCGCTGGATCGGGTCTACTGGCAGCCAGAGGCGTTGGTGAGCGTGCAGGATGGTGAGCGTGAGACCCGGGTTGTCAGTGGCAACCACGACAGCGTGGTGGTCTGGACCCCCTGGCTGGAAGGGGCCACCGCCATGGCCGACATGAGCGACGATGGCTATCGCACCATGCTGTGTGTCGAGGCTGCCATCGCTGGCGAGGCGGGCGTTGCCGTCGCACCCGATGAAGAGCACAGCCTCTCCACCGTGATCATCTGAGCAGGATGAGGTTCAGATAAATAAAGAGGGCTCCCGCGGGAGCCCTCTTTGCATCTCGTGACGGCCACAATCAGGCGTTGCCCTGAGTCTTGAGCTTGAGTTCGGCGGCGAAATTGAGCATCCGATCGAGCGGGATGAGGGCCTTTACCCGCAGCGCTTCATCGACATGGATCTCGTGGCGCTCGGCACCGTCGGTGAGCGCTTCCTTGATCGCCACCAGACCGTTCATCGCCATCCAGGGGCAGTGGGCGCAGCTGCGACAGGTGGCGCCATCGCCACCTGTCGGAGCTTCCACCATCTCTTTCTCCGGACAGGCCTGCTGCATCTTGTAGAAGATGCCCCGATCGGTCGCCACGATCAGCTTCTGCTGGGGTAGCTCCTTGGCCGCCTTGATCAGCTGGCTGGTGGAGCCCACCGCATCGGCCAGCTCGATCACCGAGGCGGGGGATTCCGGATGAACCAGCACGGCGGCGTCAGGATTCTGCTCTTTCAGCTCGCGCAGGGCGCGGGCCTTGAACTCGTCGTGGACGATGCAGTGGCCCTGCCAGCGCAGCATCTGCGCCCCGGTTTTCTTCTCGATATAGGCACCCAGATGGCGATCCGGGCCCCAGATGATCTTGTGACCCTGACTGTCGAGGTGCTCGACGATCTCCAACGCAATGCTGGAGGTCACCACCCAGTCAGCCCGTGCTTTGACGGCGGCCGAGGTATTGGCATAGACCACCACGGTGTGGTCGGGATTGGCATCGCAGAAGGCGGAAAACTGTTCGATGGGACAGCCCAGATCGAGGGAGCATTCGGCCTCCAGCGTCGGCATCAGCACCCGCTTGTGGGGGCTCAGGATCTTGGAGGTCTCGCCCATGAAACGTACCCCGGCGACGATCAGGGTCTGTGCCTCGTGATCGCGGCCAAAGCGGGCCATCTCCAGTGAGTCTCCGACGAAACCGCCGGTGGCTTCGGCCAGCGCCTGGATCTCGGGATCCGTGTAGTAATGGGCGACCAGTACCGCCTTGCGCTCCTTGAGCAGCGCCTTGATTTCTGTGGTCAAGGTCGTTCTCTGCTCGGCACTCAGGGGAAGAGGTTTGGCCGGAAAGGGGTAGTCCATTGCGACTACCGGCGGGACACTGCTCAGTGCATTGCTCATTGCGACTGTTCCATCAACGCTCGGGAAGGCAAAAATTATAACCAGAAGCCGCCCACAAACCCATCAACAAATCCGATGTAACGCAAGTGGGCGAATATACTCAGATAATTCGTTGTGATTCAGCCATAAGGAGTCGTCGCATGAAGCAACGTTCTCTCAAGTTCAAGCTGTTGTGCCTTACCATGGGGCTGTTTCTGCTGACCGGGCTGGCCATGACCCTGCTGCAATCGGCCTCTTTCAGCTCCCTTCGCAACATGGTGATGACCCAGACCAGCGATGCACTGGAAGAGGAGGTCTCCCGCAGCCTGCAGTATCAGGCAGAGCGCTATGCCATCCAGATTGCCTCGCTGATGCAGAACTCCTATCAGATCCCCCTGACCGTGACCGCCCAGATTGAAGCTGGGATGGCCAAACCGGAACTGCGTTTGTCGCGGCCCCAAGTGGAGTCTCTGCTCGGCAGCAGCCTGCAGCAGGCGAGCGGGATCAGCTCCATTTATGCCCAGTTTGAACCGGATGGCTATGATGGCGAGGATGGCAACTGGTTGGGCGGGGCCAGCCACTCGGTGGCAGGCAAGGGGAGTCTGGAGGTCTATTTCACCAAGGATCAGGGAGGGGCCGTCGCCCAGCAAGCGGTGGACGCCGCTGCCAGCGAGGCCAAGTTTGATACCTCCCTCAACGAGTTTGGCATTCGCAACAGCGAGTGGTATCTCTGTGGTCGCGATACCCGCCAGCCCTGCCTGATGGAGCCCTACCTCTACGAAATCAGCCCGGGCAACAAGATGCTGATGACCAGTCTGACGGTGCCCGTGCTGCGTGACGGCAAGTTTGTCGGGCTGGCTGGGGTGGATATGAACCTGCCCATCTTCCAGCAGCTTGCCGAAACGCTGGGCAAGAGCCTCTATGACAACAAGGCGGATGTGACTTTGGTCAGCAAGATGGGGCTGATTGTGGGCAGTAACCGCTATGCCGACAAGCTGGGCCGTCCACTCAAGGAGGTGGGCCTGACCCTGCCTGACGGTCAGCCTGTCAGCAGCGACAGTGACTTTATTCTTCATCAGCCCATCCGGGTCGAGGCAGCCAATACCCAGTGGTGGTTGATGATCAAGGTGCCCAAGGCTCTGGCGCTGAGCAAGGCGCACGCCATAAGCAATGAACTGGGCACCCTGCTGGTGGATGGCCAGCGGCAGCAGATCATCGCCATGAGCGGTATCACCCTGTTGGTGCTGGGGCTGCTGGTCTGGTTTATCCAGACCATCACAGCGCCGCTTTCCCTTATCAGCCGCCATGTGGGCCATCTCTCCAGCAACGAGGGGGACCTGACCCAGCAGATGGAGATCGACACCCATCAGGAGCTGATCGATTTGGGTTCCCAGCTCAATGCCTTTCTCGGCAAGCTGCGGGGCATGGTGCAAATGAGCAAGGGGATTGGCCAGCAGGTCTACCAGCAGGCGCGGGAGATGAAACATACCGCCGACACCATGCGCAACAGTCTGGATGAGCAGAATCTGGAGCTGGAGAGCGTGGTGAGCGCCATGCATCAGATGAGCACCACGGCAGTCAGCGTGGCGGGTTATGCCGAGCAGGCGGCGCAGGAGTCGGAAGCGGCGACCCACCACATCAATACCGCCCAGCAGACCCTCAGCAATGCCCGCAACGAGATCCATACTCTGGTCGGCGATATGCATGAGGCGGATAAAGCGGTAGCGCTGGTGGCCCAGCGCAGCACCAATATCAGCCGGATCCTCGATGTGATCCGCGCCATTGCCGAGCAAACCAACTTGCTGGCCCTCAACGCCGCCATCGAAGCGGCGCGGGCAGGGGACATGGGCCGCGGCTTTGCGGTGGTGGCGGACGAGGTGCGGGCGCTGGCCAACAAGACTCGTGAATCGACCGACGAGATTGGCCAGCTGATTGGTAGCCTGCAGACCGAGGTGAGCAGCAGCCAACGTCTGATGAATACCGGCATCGAGCGCTCCACCACCACGGTGCAGGGCACCGAGCAGGCGTTTGAGGCACTCAATCGGGTGGTGGCCCAGATCCAGCAGATCCACGACCACATCAGTCAGGTGGCTACCGCGGCCGAGCAGCAGAGCGCCGTGAGTGACGATATCAACAAGAATTTGATGCGGATTGGTGATACCGCCAACGTGATCGGGCAGGAGGCCAGCTCCAGCCATCAACTGAGCGAGGCGCTGGAGCAAGCGGCCACGGAGCTGGCCAGTCAGCTCGATCGGCTGCGTACCTGAGTAGTTGCCAGAGAGACAAAAGCCCGCGAGCGATCGCGGGCTTTTTTATGACTCGACGGCAGAGTTGCGTCAGTTGCGGGGTTCAACCAGCAGGATGTGGGAGTCAGCCCCCACCACCCTGACCTTGCTGCCCGCAGGCAGCGACTCGTCGCAGCGCACCGTCCAGACTGTGTCGTCCAGATGCACCCGGCTGGTGCCTTGCACGACATCATCCAGCAGGGTCAGCTCGCGGCCCATATAACTCTGCATCCGCTCGTTGATGGTGCTGGCGGCATCCTGACCCGAGTTGTCACGCTGGTGCTGCCAGCGACACCAGGCCCAGGTGGTGAGCAGGGATTGCACCGCAAACAGCAGCAACTGCGCCTGCCAGCCAAAGGGCCAGACCAGCAGCAGCAGGCCCACTTCCAGCGCGGCGATGCCGGTCCAGAGCAAAAAGCCCACCGAGCCGAGTACCTCGATGGCCAGCAGAATGAAGCCGAGCCCCAGCCAGTGCCAGTGGGTCAGCCCCTCTAACAGGGCTGTCATGACTTGCTGCCCTTGCCATCTTTGTTGAACAGCTCGGCCATGCCAGCCACCGAGCCAATCAGGCTGCCCGCTTCCAGCGGCATCATGATGATCTTGCTGTTGGGGCCTTCACCGATGCGGGCCAGTGCCTCGGTGTACTTCTGGGCCACGAAGTAGTTGATGGCCTGCAGATCCCCCTCGGCGATGGCTTTAGAGACCATGTGGGTCGCCTTGGCTTCCGCTTCGGCTGCCCGTTCCCGCGCTTCGGCGGCGAGGAAGGCGGCCTGACGCTCACCTTCGGCTTTGAGGATCTGGGACTGCTTCTCGCCCTCGGCTTTGAGGATCTTGGACTGGCGCACCCCTTCGGCTTCCAGCACCTCGGCCCGTTTCTGGCGCTCGGCCTTCATCTGGGCGTTCATCGCCTCGACCAGTGCCAGCGGCGGGCGCACATCTTTAATCTCGATGCGGGTCACCTTGATACCCCAGGGGGCTGTGGCGGCATCCATGGTGCGCAGCAACTTCTCGTTGATGGTATCCCGCTGGGAGAGCATCTCGTCCAGCTCCATGGCGCCGAGCACGGTCCGCATATTGGTCATGGTGAGATTGCGGATGGCGCTGGTGAGATCGTTGACCTCGTAACCCGCTTTGCGGGCATCCACCACTTGCATAAAGCTGATGGCGTCGATGGTGACGTTGGCGTTGTCGCGGGAGATCACCTCTTGTGCCGGGATGTCCAGCACCTGCTCCATCATGATGATCTTGTGGCCGACCCGATCCACGTAGGGGATCAACAGGTTGAGGCCCGGGGTCAGGGTGCGGGTGTAGCGGCCGAAGCGCTCCACCGTCCAGTTGTAGCCCTGCGGCACTATCTTGATGCCCGCGCTCAGGGTGGCGAGCACCAGGAACACGAAAATCCCTAGCACAATCAATGATTCATTCATCATTTAGCTCCTTATGAAACACAGCCCCTAGCCTATGGTCTGGCGTCAGGTACCACAAGTGACTTTGTACGCCTTTGTCATGAATCGGCTTTGCTAATTACCAAAACGCATTAAAAAGCATTTTTTATTATTTTGAGGGATAAGCTGCCCTGCCTATAGTCGCCCCATATTAGTCGTGTTCCGAGGGATGGGCCGAAATGGATTATTTACCTATGTTTGCCAAGTTGGAAGGCCGCCCGGTACTGCTGGTGGGCGGGGGCGAGGTTGCCCTGCGCAAGGCGCGCCTGCTGCTGGCGGCCGGTGCCAGACTGAGCATCGTCTCCCCGGAGCTTGAACCGGAATTTGCGGAATTCACCGGTCGTTTCACCCATCTGGCGGAACGCTTCAGCCCGACCCATCTGGCCGGCCAGATTTTGGTGGTGGCGGCGACCGACAACCTCGAAGTCAACGCACTGGTTTATCAAAGTGCCAATCAGCTGGGCCTGTTCGTCAATGTGGTGGATGACCCCAAACGCTCCAGCTTTATCTTCCCCTCGATCATCGATCGCTCGCCGCTGATGGTGGCGGTCTCCAGCGGCGGCAAGGCGCCGGTGCTGGTGCGCCTGTTGCGCGAGCGGCTGGAGAGCTTGTTGCCACGCCATCTTGGCGGGCTGACCGAGCTCTCCGGCCGGGTCCGTGACAAGGCCAAGCGGGTGCTCTCCTCAATTTCCGATCGCCGCCGCTTCTGGGAGCGCGCCTTTGCTTCCAACACCCTCGCCAGCCTGATTGAGAAAGAGGATTGGCAAGGTGCCGAGCAGTGGCTAAGCGATGGCCTCGATCAGGCGAAAAGCGAAGTAGGAGAAGTGGTGCTGGTCGGCGCGGGCCCCGGCGATCCGGGCCTCTTGACCCTCAAGGCGCTGCAACAGATTCAACAGGCTGAAGTGGTGCTTTACGACCAGCTGGTCTCCGCCGAGATCCTCGATCTGGTGCGCCGCGACGCCACTCTGGTGTCGGTCGGCAAGAAGGCGGGCGCCCACAGCGTGCCGCAGGAGGAGACCAATCGCCTGCTGGTGGAATACGCCAAGGCGGGCAATCGGGTAGTGCGGCTGAAAGGGGGCGATCCCTTTATGTTTGGCCGGGGTAGCGAGGAGCTGGAAGTGCTGGCCGACGAAGGCATCCCCTTCTCGGTAGTGCCCGGCATCACGGCTGCTGCCGGTGCCACCGCCTATGCCGGTATTCCACTCACCCACCGTGATTACGCCCAGAGCGCCGTCTTTATTACCGGCCACTGCCAAAAAGAGGGCAAGGAGCCCGACTGGCAGCAGCTTGCCGCCACCAGTCAGACCCTGGTCATCTATATGGGGCTGATGCGTTCCGAGCATATCCAGCAGCAGCTGGTGGATCACGGCAGAAGCCAAGCCACCCCCATCGCCATCATCGAGCGCGGCACCACATCCCGCCAGCGGGTGCTGACCGGCACGCTGGCGGATCTGGCGGAGCTGGCCAAACAGGCGGTGAGCCCGTCGCTTATCGTCATCGGCGAAGTGGTCGCCCTGCGCGAGCGGCTGGCCTGGTTTGGGGAAAAGGGTGGTGAGCAGCAGCAAGCTAACCCGGATCTCGATGGCTGCGACCTCAAGCTGGTGCAGCTGGCCTGACCGAGAAAGAGATATTTGATGCGGCTGCCGGTGCGGCCGCGCACTGAACCACCCAGCGCCCCGAGCAGGCGCATAAGCAATGACCCGAGGACCAACATGGACCGTGAAAGATTGACCCACTTGCAGCAGCTGGAAGCCGAGAGCATCCATATCATCCGCGAGGTGGCTGCCGAATTTGAAAACCCGGTGATGATGTACTCCATCGGCAAGGACTCCTCCGTCATGCTGCATCTGGCCCGCAAGGCCTTCTATCCGGGCAAGATCCCGTTCCCCTTGCTCCACGTCGACACCGACTGGAAGTTCAAGGAGATGATCAAGTTCCGCGACGAGACTGCCAAAAAGTACGGGCTGGATCTTATCGTCCACAAGAACCCGGAAGGGCTCGCCATGGGCATCAACCCCTTCGTCCACGGCAGCGGCAAGCACACCGACATCATGAAGACCGAGGGGCTCAAGCAGGCGCTCAACAAATACGGCTTCGACGCCGCCTTCGGTGGCGCGCGCCGCGACGAGGAGAAGTCCCGCGCCAAGGAACGGGTCTACTCCTTCCGTGACAAGTCCCACCGCTGGGATCCGAAAAACCAGCGCCCGGAGCTGTGGCGCGTCTACAACAGCCAGGTCAACAAGGGGGAGAGCATCCGGGTGTTCCCGCTCTCCAACTGGACCGAGCTGGATATCTGGCAATACATCTATCTGGAAAAGATCGACATAGTGCCGCTCTACTTCGCCGCTTACCGTCCGGTGGTGGAGCGCAACGGCATCAAGATCATGGTGGATGACGATCGTATGCCCATCGGCCCGGAAGACGAAGTGAAGCAGGAGCTGGTTCGTTTCCGCACCCTCGGTTGCTACCCGCTGACCGGGGCCATCGAATCCGATGCCACCACCTTGCCGGAAATTATTGAAGAGATGCTGCTCACTACCTCGAGCGAGCGGCAAGGGCGGCTGATTGACCACGATCAGGCCGGCTCCATGGAGCAGAAGAAGCGTCAGGGATATTTCTAAGGAGTCGTCAGCATGAACAGCCATATTCAGACCGCCATCACCGAACAGGGCATCGAAGCCTACCTGCACGCCCAGCAGCACAAGAGTCTGCTGCGTTTTCTCACCTGCGGCAGCGTGGATGACGGCAAGAGCACCCTTATCGGTCGCCTGCTGCACGACTCCCAGCAGATTTATGAAGATCAGCTCAAAGCGCTGGAGTCAGACAGCCAGAAGCTCGGCACCACCGGCGAGAAGCTGGACCTGGCGCTGCTGGTGGATGGCCTGCAAGCGGAGCGCGAGCAGGGCATCACCATCGACGTGGCCTACCGCTATTTCTCCACCGCCAAGCGCAAATTTATCATCTCGGATACCCCGGGCCACGAGCAGTACACCCGCAACATGGCGACCGGCGCCTCCACCTGCGATCTGGCCATCATATTGATCGACGCCCGCAAAGGCGTGCTGGATCAGACCCGTCGCCACAGCTTTATCGCGAGCCTGCTCGGCATCAAGCAGTTCGTGGTGGCGGTCAACAAGATGGATCTGGTGGAGTTCAGTCAGGAGGTGTTCGAGCGCATCAGTGCCGATTACCGCGAGTTCGCCAAGAAGCTCAGCGTAGACACCATCCATATCGTGCCGGTCTCGGCGCTGGACGGTGACAACGTGGTGAACCAGAGCGACAAGCTGGCTTGGTACGAAGGCGAAACCCTGCTCTCCCTGCTGGAGTCTGCGGAAGTTGAGCGCGAGCTGGAGCGCCATCCGGTGCGCCTGCCGGTGCAGTATGTGAACCGCCCGAACCTCGATTTTCGCGGCTTCGCGGGCACGCTCGCCTCCGGCATCCTGCGGGTGGGCGACAAGCTGGCGGTGCTGCCGTCGGGCAAGGAGAGCACAGTCACCCGCATCGTCACCTTCGACGGGGATCTGGAGTACGCCCTGCCGGGTCAGGCCATCACGGTCACCTTCGCCGACGAGATCGACATCAGCCGCGGCGATCTGCTGGTGGATGCCGCTAACCGTCCGCAAGTGACCCAGAATGTGCTGGCCCATATCGTCTGGATGGGGGAGGAGTCCCTGCAACCGGGCCGTGTTTACGACGTCAAACTGGCCACCAAGAAGAGTCGCGGTCAGGTGGAGGCCATCCGCCATCGCATCGAGATCAACAAGCTGGACGAGTTGCCTGCGAGCGAGCTCAAGCTCAATGAGATCGGCCTGTGCGAGCTGAGCCTGACCGACCCGGTGGCGTTCGACCCGTATCAGGAGATCCGCGATACCGGCAGCTTTATCCTGATCGACCGGCTGACCAACGTCACCGTCGGCGCCGGCATGATAGTGGAAGGCTTGGCCTCCAAAGCGGTAAAAGGGCACTACAGCGAGTTCGAAATCGAGCTCAACGCCTTGGTGCGCAAGCACTTCCCGCACTGGCAAGCCCTTGCCATCGGTAACGACACAAGCAAGGAGTAAGCCCATGACCTGGCAACAATTCCTGGTGCTGGGTCTGCTGGCTGCTCTCGTGGCCCTGCTGATCCAGGGCAAACTCCGCCCGGCGCTGCTCTTCTCGGGCGCCGTGCTCATCACCTACCTGAGCGGGCTGGCGGATATCAACGCCGTGGTGGCGGGCTACACCAACAGTGCCCTGCTGACGCTGGTGCTGTTGCTGCTGGTGTCGCTGGCGGTGGAGAAGACCCGCATCATGAGCTGGTTCGCCAATCTGGTGGGCACGGGTTCATTCAACAAGGTGCTGGTGAAGGTGTGGTTCTCCACCGCCTTCCTGTCGGCTTTCGTCAATAACACCGCCGTGGTGGCCTCCATGCTGGGAGCGGTCAAACGCAACCCCAACCACGCGCCGTCGCGACTGCTGCTGCCCATGTGCTTCGCGGCCACCTTTGGCGGGGTGCTGACCCTGATCGGCACCTCCACCAACCTGATCGTCAACAGCTTCCTCATCAAGATGGGGGCACCGCCGCTCGGCATGTTCGACTTCTTTATGGTGGGGGCGGGTACCCTGCTGACCGGTCTGGTGGCCGTGCTGCTGTTTGCCCGTCACCTGCCGGTTCAGGATACCGAGATGAGCCGCGAATCCGGCTACTTTCTCGAAGCCAAGGTAGGCGCCGGTTCGCCGCTGGCGGGGCGCAGCGTCAAGGAGAACGGCCTGCGCAGCCTGAAAAGCCTCTATCTGGCGGAAATCATTCGCGGCGATCAGGTGATCTGCCCGGTGCAGCCGGAACACGAGCTGCACGAAGGGGACGTGCTGCTCTTTTGCGGAGACGTGGAGAGCGTTGGCGTGTTGCAGGAGATGAAGGGGCTGGATCTCTACGGCCAGCACCGCCTCAACGGCCAGCATCTGGTGGAGGTGATCGTCAGCCACAGCTCGCGGCTGGTGGGTCAGACCATCAAGGATGCCGAATTTCGCACTCACTTCGATGCGGTGGTGCTGGCGGTGCGCCGCGGCGAAACCCAGCTTACCGGTGGCCTCGGCCAGATTGAACTGCACGCCGGTGATACCCTGCTGCTGGCCCCCGGCCCCCAGTTTGCCCGCAACAAATCGCTGGGGCGGGAGTTTGTGGTGGTGAGCGGGCTGGAAGCCTCCACCCGCCTCGATGGCAAGCGCAGCGCCGCCGTGGTGCTGGGGTTTCTCGGGGTGCTGGCGCTCTCGGTATTCGATCTGGTGCCGCTGTTCAAGGGCTTGCTGCTGATGCTGGTGGCGCTGCTGCTCACCCGCATTCTGACCCTGGACGAGATCCGCCGCCGCTTCCCGCTGGATATCTGGCTGGTGGTGGGCGGGGCGCTCGCCATCGCCGATCAGCTGGAAAAGAGCGGACTGGCGCGGCTCATCGCCGACTGGCTGATGGGGGAGTTCAACGGTGCCAGCCCCATCATCGCCTTTATCGGTATTTATGTGTTTACGTTGGTGCTGACCGAGCTGATGAGCAACAACGCCGCCGCCGCGCTGGCCTTCCCCATGGGTTACCAGCTGGCGCTCAGCATGGATGTCTCGACCATGCCGTTTATTCTGGCGGTGCTGTTCGGGGCCAGCTCCAGCTTTATCCTGCCCTATGGCTACCAGACCAACCTGATGGTCTATGCCGCGGGCAACTACAAGATGCCGGACTACCTCAAGCTGGCCCTGCCGGTCTCGCTGGCCTATAGCCTCGGGGTGATTGTGATGGTGCCCCTGCTGTTTCCGTTTTAAGGCGTGAGAGCCAATCAAGGAGTGTTGGATGAGCAATATCGTGTGGCATGCCCATGCCGTCGACAAACAGAGCCGGGCCGAATTGAAAGGGCAAAAGCCGCTGGTGATCTGGTTTACCGGGCTCTCCGGGGCGGGCAAATCGACCCTGGCGGGGGCGCTGGAGCAGGCGCTGGCCGCTGAGGGCAAGCACACCTATCTGCTGGATGGGGACAATGTGCGCCACGGCCTGTGCGGGGATCTCGGTTTCGATGATGCTGCGCGGCAGGAGAATATCCGCCGGGTCGGCGAAGTGGCAAAGCTGATGGTGGATGCGGGCCTGATCGTGCTCACCGCCTTTATCTCGCCGTTCCGTGCCGAGCGGGCGCTGGTGCGCAGCCTCTTGGGTGAAGGGGAGTTTGTCGAGGTGTTTGTCGATGCGCCGCTCGCCGTCTGTGAAGAGCGCGATCCCAAAGGACTCTACAAGAAGGCTAGGGCAGGGGAGATCACGAATTTTACTGGTATCGACTCCGCCTACGAGGCACCCGAGCAGCCGGAGATCCATCTTCTAAATGCCGGTAAACCGGTCGAGGTGTTGGTGGATGAGTTGCTGACTGCCCTGCGGCAGGGGAACTACCTGTAGTTTTTGGGTTTCGTTACCTGATAAAGGGAGTCGGATTGTTATCCCGGCAACCGGGTAATTACTCAGGCGAGAGCTTAGTTACCTCAAGGCTGCCGATATCAGCCCCACAAGGGGATCTTCCGATCCTTGCTTATATTTCGGCGGGGTTATTCGCGATTGTCCGAATACGTTGCGCTATTCGAACCTACGGGTTATCGAGGAAGATATAGGCAACTTGCGACTATGGTGAATTATTGGAATGAATGCCGTTTTATTTATCATGAAGATATTTTGACTTAATGAATTTTGCTACGTTGTCAATATCTGGAAAAATAGTGTCATTCGAAATTCCAAGAACTTCCAGTTCATTTAAAATTACTTCTTTCTTATCGGCAGGAATGAGTATTTGTGGCATCTTTTTTTGTGGGAAGCAATATTCTCTAATTTTTGCAGGAGATGTTTTTTTGTCGCTTATACCAAACAGAATAAAATAACCATCTTGTTTTATTATTCTTGGGTTATCTAGCAAGGGGCGGACAAAAACTACAGACTCAAGATGGTTGCGCTCAATTTTTGATTCAAAGTGAGGCTTTTCATGCCTAATATCGTGCAATAGAAGTTGTATGTTATGTGTTGCATTAAATGCAGCTATTTCTTTTTCTGATTTTGGTGCTTCGTTTAAATCAAAATTCTTTGGTCTTTTTGCAATGTTTGAAATGATACTAACGGTATCACTGTCGTGATACTTTATGCTGTCTTTAAATGCACAGAAAATGATAACTTCTCCGTCCGCTTCGGTTTCAACACCATCATCATTCTTTACCCGTTCAGGTTGACATGCAAAATATAGTGCAACTAACGGGTTTGTTGTGATGTCTAGCAAACGTGTTGGTAGTGAATAGTGCTGCATTTTTACCAAAGATTGAAACGTGTATTTATGATTTATAAACTCATTTGGACATTTTGAAATCAAATCTTTAATCATTATTTCTTCATTTTTTATCCACTTTTCGTTTCTATAAATACTGGGTATTGGTTTCCAATTTATATCTGCATGGCCTCTGAAAAAATACTCTCTTTTAAATCTATCACTATCGTCAAGACCTCTTAATGCATCCAAGAAGGAACTGATGGATTGAATGTGGGTTTTATCTTGATTTTCTTCGTCATTTCTTTCTTTAGTCATTTTCTATCCAGGTTATTTATTCTTAATGCGGATGGTGTTTATGGCCTAACTATTACTTGAGTTGCGAAACTAGGTTTTGTCAAGGGCAAGCTTTTATTAGGCATTAGCTTTGATAAAATCTGCAACTTCTAATTCTTTTGTTTTAGAAAAGATCCATCCTTTTAAAGTGTTATTCCAACGACCACCGAGAGCTTTTAATCCATCTTTGATGTTCTTCGTATCTCCTTTCACTAAAAATGATTTAATTTGTCCATCTTTTTCATAATCTTCCATAAAAACCTTTCCTGATTTCAGGATTTTCTTTATAGCTTCATTTTTTTCTGCAACTTCTTCTTCAGTCATAACTTGAATTGGTTCGTTTTGAATTAAGCGTTGAATATTGATAGAGATCTGGCTCAGTAATTGGTCTTTGAAGTCACCAATATCTCTATAAGCACCAGTCAATCCTATTTTTTGCATTTTCTTTTGAAATTCACGTAACGCTTCAAGTTGTTTTAAATCAATGTTGTTTATATCGACTGGTTGGCCAGAAAAATAAAGCATGACAGGTCGGCTATGCTTAATAAACCACTCAACTTCTTCAACAGTACCACTTTCACTCACCCCTGTAGGGGAGCCAAGACGAGTCCAAAATACGCCAACCAACATATCGCAACCGTCAACAACCTGCTCGTTGATTACTCCTTGAGCTCTATTGCCAAGTAGTGGTGCTGAATGCGTTTCCCATCCTACAGGTAATAACACAACATTTTGTCGTTCAGCATTCATGCTATTCCATCTAGCTATCACTTCTGCGATAGCTTCTCTTTCTGCTCCGACATCACCTGGGCTTGCGATTAAAATTTTAAAAACTTTAGCATCAAAAGACATATTTATCCTCTCTGTTTTAATAAAATTGAACTCAGAATGTATGACAGCCATTATATAGATGGCGTTATTAATCCGATAATAAGAACACCATCTCGTATGTTGGGCTAAAAATCGTAGGTTGGTGCAGAACGAAGTGAAGCCCAACGTTTACCGCGAAACGTATCTGTGAATTTGTTTTACCGAGCGGCCTGCTCCATGTTTATCCCTCTTTAGTTGAGCTAATCGTGCTTGTCTGTTGGGCTTCGCTACGCTCTGCGCCAACCAGCAAAAACCACGCTACCGCCCCTGAATTTCAGCCTCCAGCTTGCTGCTTGTTACCTGCGTTTTGGCACTGGCTTGGCTCATGGCTGACTCCGACAAGAGGTTGCCAAGCGGCTATGTTACCGAACGGGGCTGGGGTGGAAAGTGGAAGCGGGCCGTTTTCTGAGCAAGATCAATAAATTAATAAATAACAGACGGTGATATAACCGCTCAACCGCAGCGGCCCATCAACGCAGGGGGAAATCGGACGGTGAAGCGGGAGTATCGTCCTCTTGTTGGCGGGTATGGAAAAACCAAATGGGCCTGCGGGCCCATTTGGTTTTTCTGCGGTGATGGTTTGGGTAGCGGTTATCTGGCTTGGCGAACCGGCACGGTGCGGGTGGCTGCCACTTCGTAGCGGCTTTGGCTTGTCGGAGCCCCCTTCTGGAACTGGCGTACCAGCCGGTCGAGATCGCTCAACTGATTGACCAGCTGGGTGATGCCGTGCACGGCGTGCTGGCTGCCGACGCTGGAGTCATCGGCCAGGGTCTTGATGCTGAGCACGTTGCGGTTGATCTCGGCGGTAACGTGGGACTGCTCCTGCACCGCCTGGGCAATCTGGCTACTGCCGGAGGCGACCTGCTGCAACATGTTGTTGATCTGCTGGAGTATGGTGCCGGTCGCGGTGGCCTTCTGCTGGCAACTGTCGGCAAGTTGGCAGCCCTTCTCCATCGCCTGCTCAGCCTCACCAGAGCTGTTTTGCAGCTCGGTGATCATCTTCTGGATCTCGCTGGTCGAGGATTGGGTCTTGATGGCGAGCGTGCGGATCTCGTCGGCCACTACCGAGAAGCCGCGACCCGCTTCGCCAGCCCGGGCCGCTTCGATGGCGGCATTGAGGGCCAGCAGGTTGGTCTGGTTGGCGATGTTGTTGATCACATCGAGGATGCCGTCGATATCGCGGCAGTGGCCGACCAGCGCACTGATCACGCTCTTGGAGGTGATAAGTTCGCTGTTCATACCCGCCACGGCAGCCACGGTTTCGGCCACGCTACTGTTGCCGCTCTTGAACAGCACGGCCGTTTCATCCAGCAGGCTGGAGGAGTCTGTCGAACTTTGCGACACCTCGCGAATGGATTCCGACATTTCGGTCACGGCAGTGGCTACCTGATTGGTTTCGGCCTGCTGCTGTTGCAGGTTGTCGGTGATGGATTCGGCGTTGCGCAGATCCCCCTCGGCGGCCTGCAGGATCTTGCTGCAGGTCTGTTGGGTGCGGGCCAGCACGGCGTTGAACTCGGCCTGATTCATCACCATCGAGAGTTCGATGGCGGCGATATTGTCCACCTTGTTGGTGTAGAGCAGCTGCATCAGCGGATTGTCAAAGCGGCTGCGGGCTATCTTGTTGAGCTTGCCGAGGCGGCGGGAGAGGGCATTCAGGGTGATGGCCGCTATCGCCAGCGGCAGGGCGGCCAGCGCCAGTTGCCAGTTCATGTCGTGGCTGTAGCCCAGGGCAAACATGGCGAGCAGGCTCAGCAGCAGACAGAGGTTGATGGCCAGGGTATGGGAGAAGGTGGGCAACTTGAGCGCCAGCGGCAGCTTGTTGTTGCGAAGGTCGGCATAGACCTTCTCGGCCCGCTGTTTGATCTCCTCGCTCGGGGCGGTGCGCACTGACTGATACTCCACCACCCGGCCACTGGCATCCTTGATGGGGGTGACAAAGGCGCTGACCCAGTAGTGGTCACCGTTCTTGCAGCGATTTTTCACCGGCCCCATCCAGCTCTTGCCATCCCTGATGTGACCCCACAGATCGGCAAAGGCCTGTTTCGGCATGTCAGGATGACGCACCAGATTGTGGTGCTCCCCCTTCAGCTCGTCGAGCGAGAAGCCTGCAATATCGCAGAACTCATCGTTGGCGTAGGTGATGCGGCTCTCCAGATCCGTGGTGGAGATGAGGCTCTGGTGGTCTGGATAGAGACGTTCTCTTTGGGTAACCGGTTGATTGATTCTCATGGCCTTGCTCCCGAGCTGTGGTGGTTAAATTTTGATCTGCATCAAGACATGTGCAAAGGGCGGGCCAGCTGGCAAAAACTAATGATTGATGTGTTATTAGCGAGGTTTGGAGAGGAAAAACGCGTGGTTGTTTGCAATATGCAACGGATCTGACGGGGTGTACCTCTGCGGCATCTGCAATTTGCAACCTATTCTGGGCAAGCCCATGAGCTTGGAGCCAGCAGCTGGATGCGAAGGAGCTATGAACCGACGGGGCATCAGCTGCCCCGCCAGAGATCAGGGGAGAGGGTCGGGAGCGGATGAGGAGGGGGCGCTGACGAGCTGCATCACTTCAATCTGGATACCCTGCACCAGCACGGTTTTCAGATCTTGCAGGTACTCCTCCAGCGGCGACTCTTGCAGCAGCTGGGCGAGCTCGTTGCCCACCGGGGTGAGCCGGTAGTAGAGCAGGGTGATGTTGTTCTGCTTGCACTGCAGCCGCCAGCGCTGGTTGCCAAACTCCAGCTCGACCCCATCGGCGGGCAGCGGGCCGGACTCCAGCTCCGCGCGATGCAGCAGCCCCAGCTCAAACAGTTGCAGCAGGGCGTTGTAGGGCAGTCGGTATTTGCCAAGGCCAAGGCGCGTTGCCTTGGCGCGACTCAGCAGGGTGGCCCCCTTGTGCAGCCCCAGCAGCAGTCGCTGCTCGTCGCTGCCGGTGTAGTGGCAAGTCAGTGAACAGATGCGCTGAAACAGCTGGGCCTCGCGCTGGGTCATCTCTTTGAGGGTGGCGAGCGCCCGTATGGAGAAGCGGCCCGGGGTGGCGACTTCCAGCGCGAAGATCCGCCCCCATAGCTGCTGCATCGGCACCATGCTGATGTCTTCCG
>NZ_QAJD01000005.1:0-10622 GCF_003061465.1 Aeromonas sp. HMWF017 | reverse complement strand
TATGGAGAAGCGGCCCGGGGTGGCGACTTCCAGCGCGAAGATCCGCCCCCATAGCTGCTGCATCGGCACCATGCTGATGTCTTCCACCAGTTGCAGGAAGCGGGTCAGCCAGTCGCTGTCCATCTCGCCGCCAGCAGCGGTCTCTTCGCAGTGGCGGGAGGCCATCACCATGATGGCTTCCAGATTGCGCTGGCGAGCGGCCTGATCCGCCAGATGGCGAAAGGTGGCGCGCTGTTCGAAGGTGCTGTCGCTGTTGCGGGTGAGCATGCCGTCGATGCCGCGACTGCGGGCCAGACGCAGGGTCTGCTCCTGGCTGCTCAGGATCGAACTCTCTTTTTTTGGGGGGGGGAGGTCTGCCATGCTGACTCCATTCGCACAGGTTCTGGAGCTGAATGTTACTCCAACCTGGATGCCAAGATAACAAAGCGGCCTCCGTGGAGGCCGCTTTTTTTGCAACGGGAGGATTACTCCTCGTAGACGCTCACCTCGACCGCTTCCATCGAATAGGAGGCGGTGCCCATCTCGTGGCTGGAGCTGACCGTGCGCATCTTGCCTTTCACCCAGATGGCATCCCACAGATCATCCACCGGCGCACCCTTGGGGTAGCTCACATAGATCACCTGATTGGTGGGGGGCGGCGGCACATGGATGCAGGCGCCGAAGTAGGGCACCAGTAGGAAGGCGGTGATCTTCTTGGCATCCCCCTCCAGCGGTACCACGAAGCCCGGAATGCGCACATCCTGGTTGTCCAGCTTCTTGTTTACCCCGCCCACCGGTTGCGGAACCGACATGGGATCTTCGTGATTGACCTGGGGCGGTGGCAGCAGTTTCTCCCCTTCCGGGATGAGCACATCCCAGTCGATGGTCTTGTAATCAGCGGCCAGGGCGGGCAGCACCAGCAGGCTGGCGAGCAGCGCCACAATTTTCCACTTCATCATCTGTCCTTCTGTTTCTATTTTTGGGCGTCTCGCTAGACGCGAATGCTCATGCCATCGCTCAGGCTGTAGCGGTAAGCGCGGGCGGCAGGGAGCAGGCCGATCACCATGCCTGCCAGCCAGACTACCCCCAGCAATTGCCACTCGTAGGTGCTCGGCAGCCCCAGACTCAGTTGCAGGCCATAGTGGCTGAGCAGCCAGGGCGAGGCAAGCCCCTGCCCCAGATAGAGCACGGCGACCCCGAGGGCGATGCCGACCGTGGTCAGCGCCATTGCCTCCAGCGCCAGCAGCAGGAACAGGTGAGCAGGGCCCGCACCGAGGGATCGCAAAATAGCGAGCTCCCGGCGCCGCTCGTTAAGCCCAGCCAGCAGGGTAGTCAGCATGCCGATAAGGCCCGCCACCACCACGAAACCGGCGATGACCGAGAGGGCCGTTTCCGCCACGCTCATCAGGCTCCACAGCTCCTGCAGGGCGGCCCCCGGCAGGATCGCCATCAGCGGCTCTTTGGGATAGGTGTTGACGCTGCGCTGTAGCTGGAACGCCAGAATGCGGTTGCTCAAGCCCACCATAAAGGCGGTGATGGTTTTCGGGGTGAGATCCTGCGCCAGCGCCTGCTCCGGCGTCACGTTCTTGCTGTGGCGGCCGGTATCCCAACCGAGATGGATCGCCTCAATCCCCGCCAGCGGCACATGGATGGTGCGATCGATGGGCGTGCCGGTCGGCGCCAGAATACCCACCACCTTGAACGGCAGATTGTCGTGCTGGCTGAACGAGGTGTTGCCGGCACCGTGGGCGATGACGATGGATTGGTCGAGGTGATAGCCGAGCTTCTCGGCCACCTGGGCGCCGAGTACCGCTTCAAACGGTGTGTCGAATGGCCGCCCCTCGCGCAGTTGCAGCGACTGTTGCTGACCGTACTTCAGGTGAGTGAAGTAGTCGCCATTGGTGCCGAGCACCCGAAATCCCTTGTGGGAGTCGCCAAGGGAAAGCGGGATGGTCCAGGCCACGCCCGGTTTCTGCTTGATGGCCTGATAGGAGTCCCACCCCACGTTGTTGGTGGGGTTCCCGATGCGAAACACCGAGTAGAGCAGCAGGTTCACCTGACCGGAGCGGGCGCCGACGATGAGATCGGTTCCCGAGACGGTGTTGGAGAAGCTTTCACGGGCCTGGGTGCGCACCCGCTCCACCCCGAGCAGCAGGGTGACGCTGATGGCGACGGCCAGCAGGGTGAGCCCAGCGGTGAGGCGGCGGGCCAAGAGACTTTGCAGGGCGAGCTTTAGCACGTGACCCTCCGGTTTTGTTGTTGTACCGCGTGGGTACGCATGGCATTCATCAGGGAGATGCAGTGTTGAACGGTGCTCAGCATGATGCCCTCCGGTTGAGCTGTTGCAGGTTTTCGACCCGCGGGAACAGGGGTTCGAGATAAGGGTCGTGGCTGACGAAGATCAGGGTTGAGCCTTGTTTGTCGCACTCCTCGAACAACAGCTTGATAAAGGCCGCCCGGTTGTCGGTGTCGAGGGCCGAGGTGGGCTCGTCGGCGATCACCAGTGGCGGCGAGCCGATCAGCGCCCGCGCGGCGGCAACCCGCTGCTGCTGGCCGATGCTGAGGGCATGGACGGGGCGATGCAGCGCCTCGTCCGGCAGTTGCAGCTCCGCCAGCAGACGGCGCGCCTCCTGCTCCGGACTCCCTTGCAGGCGAGCCCGTTTGGCGGGCGAAAAGGTGAGGGCAGCAGTCACGTTGTCCTGCACCGAGAGAAAAGGCAGCAGATTGAATTGCTGGAAGATATAACCCAGATTGGCCGCCCGGAAGTGGTCACGGGCACGGCCAGAGAGCCGGGCCAATGGTTGGCCCAGCACCTCCAGGGTACCGTGGTTGGCGGTCTGGATCCCGGCCAGCAACCCGAGCAGGGTCGATTTGCCGGAGCCCGACGGGCCCTTGATAAAGACCCGCTCACCCTCGCGGATGGTGAGGGCGGGCAGATCGAGTACAGCGTCGCCACCTGGCCAGGCAAAGGCCAGATCGCGGATCTCAACCACGGCTTTTTTCATGGCGTTACCAGCTCAGCTTGTTGGCGGATGGGGTCAGCTCGCCTGCGGTCTGGCCGGTGGGCAGGATCCCCTGCACGCTCAGCTTCTCAAGGCTCGGATAGACGCTGAACAGGGTCGCCTCAAGGCCGGTCAGTTTGGCCGGTGTGGCGCAGGTGTAGGTGTACATGGCGCCCATATCGGCGTGACCCGCTTCGTCATGATCATGGTGGTGTTCATGTTCGTCGCTGGCAGCCTTGTCATGGTCATGGTCATGGTCATGGTCATGGTCGTGATCATGCTCTTCTTTGGCAGCTTGCAGCTCCTGCTGGGTCAGTTTGCAGCCAGCGGCCGGGTCGAAGCGGAACAGGGCATCAGGCTGCTGGAGGCGGGCGACCGCCTTGGCATACTGCGCCTTCTCTTCATCGCTCTTGGCGGCGTGCTCGAAGCCCACCAGATCGGCTGCAGGTGCCTGCAGCTCGATCATCAGTTGGTCACCATCGACCACCAGATTGAGGTGGCCGTGGCCATGCTCGTGGGCGCCGTGGCTGTGGCTCTCGTGTTCGTCGTGATTTGCGTGTGCGCCAAAGGCCGCTGCGGCCAGCAACAGAGTAACTGCTTTCATCTTTAATCCTTTTTCAAAATAAATAGCGAAATTAAACAAAGGGATAGAGAGAAGCAGAGGCGGGCGGCGCGCGGATGGCATAGCTGTGAAGCGTGGCGGTATCCGCCGAGCGTTGCATGGTTGCAATAACAGGCAGAACAGAGGTCGAACCGGGGAAACAATAGGGGGTAGCGGTGATGACCTGCTTGCCATCCAGATGGAGGGCGCAAATCAGGCAGTGATGGTCATCGTGGCCGGGCAGGGCGGATTCAAACTGGTGCCGGGCAAGGGCAGGCTGCAGCCATAACCAGCCCAGCAGCAAGATCCAGATTTTCAGCTTGATACGACCCATAGACCCTTATGGAAAGGGCGCCATCAGCGCCCTTTCTCTCTGACTTAGAGATGGGACTTGATGAGCCCCATCACGGTAGCAATGTTGTTGGCATCGAGCTGGCCATCTTTGGCAAACAGCACCTTGCCCTCTTTATCCAGCAGGATGATCGCCGAGCTTTCCGGCGTCAGATCCCAGGCGTTGCGCGCCATGCCCTTGGCATCCAGCACCATGGCGGACCAGGGGAACTCTTTCTTGCTGTCCTCGGCACTGCTCTTCACGAAGCCGGAGGTACCCCAGATGGCGTCATTGCTGTTGATGACGGTAACGGTCTGGTACTTGTCTTGCGGCAGCTTGGCGGCCTTGATCGCCTCGATCATCGGTGCGTTCAGCTCCTTGGCACTGGAGCGACCGGCAATATGCTGGATCAGGAACACCTTGCCGGTGAGCGAGGTGCTCTGCCACGGCTGGTAGCCGATATCCTTGCCGTTCAGTACCAGCTCACCCTTGTCGCTGATATTGACCAGCGGAACCGGGTTGCCATCCTTGAAGTTGTGAGCAAAGACCAGAGATGGCAGCAGCGCCAAAGTAAGTACGAGATGTTTCATCCTGATGACACTCCATTTGTTATGTTATAACGAGTTTCGGATTGAGGGAATGGGCGAGCTTCATCCTAAACTGATCGGATCTGTTTAAAAAGTGTTAAATAAGATCGCGATTCAGAAGCGTCGGCGCCCCGCCAGTCAGGGGGTTTGCTGGCAAGGGCGGCTAGGATGGCATGACATCGATAAAAATCAATGAATTGGCTGCTGGTCTGAGCTGTCTGCGTCAGTAGAGCGACTCGCTGATGAGGGGGATCTTGGCCATGGTCATCTGCTGGGCCAGCAGGGACGAGCCGGTCAGCAGCACATGGCGCTGATTGTTGATCACCACCACATCACCGGGTACGCCACTGTCTGCCGTAATGGCCAGCCAGGCAGGGGAGACGCTGCCGATGCTGATATCCGGATAGATGATGCTGAGCACATATTGCGGCGCCAGCTCCGCCAGCAGACTGGCCATCAGCAGCGCCTTCTCGTCGCTGTCGGCCTTGTTATCTTGCAGTGCCTGCAGCGGCGGCGCGAAGTGATCCAGCTGCTCCGGCTGGGTCGGGATGGCGTTCAGCCACTCCTGCAGCAGGCTGACGCTGGTGGCGAGATCCTTGGCGGCAAACTGCTGTGCCAGCGGCTTTAGATGCCCCTTGAAGTGGTAGAAGAGCTGGGAGTAATCGGGTCGCACGCAAGGCAGCTTGCGATTGGCCGGATGGACGCAGGGTATCACCCTCATCTGGTAGAAGGCATCCTCCTGATACTGCTGGTAGGCTTGCCAGAACAGCAGCGATTCCATGCTGTCGTCCCGCAGGGTGAAGGCCTGCTCCAGATTGCGAAACTTGGTGGCGGTTTCGGGGCTGCTCTGATTGATCAGGTTGATGCTGTTGTAGAGCCGCGGGCTGATGTAGGCGTAAAGGGTCTCCAGCGGATTGGTGAGAGAGGCCTTCAGCAGGCTCATCTCGTGGCGACTGGCGGCCATCACCTGATCGTCGGTGGTCAGCTGGAAGTGCTTGCGCTGGCCATCGGTGGATTGCCACTGCCAGCTCATGTTGATTTCGCTGGCGTTGCTTGTAGCACCAAGAGTGGTGCAGAGAGTGAGGCTGAGCAACAGCGCGGGGGTCAGCTTCATGGTGGTGCTTCCTGCCGTGGACGATAATTAACAACTAGGTGAGCCGGCACCACTTTGGTGATGTTTCGTTTTGTGATCTGGATAACAGATTGATGTGACTTTTAATTTAATTGTGAAATTAAGTCACTCTGGAGGAGTTATGAAGCCTTGGATCATAGTGCTGTCGGGGTTGCTCAGCCTGCCAGCCATGGCGGGTCAGGTGATTGTCAACAAGGGGATGTCCGTTGCGGATACCTTTGCCCTGCGCGATCAGTTGGCGCGCGAACACGAATGGCAGGAGTGGCTGCGCTACCAGCAGGCCATCAAGTGGCTGGAGGTATTGCCAGTCAACTGCGAGCTGATGAGCCAGCCGGGCGGCGGCTATCGCTGTGGCGGTGATTACTATCGTCCCTACCAGAAAGATGGCCGTGAAATATACATTCAGGGCAATCCTGCCGAAGATGCAGCCGGTCAGCTGCCGCAAACACCAACAAAAAAGGCGCCATAAGGCGCCTTTTTTTACAAACCGAGTGACGCTTACTTGGCAGCGTAACGCTCGGCAGAGGTCTTGATCTCGGCTTCGGCAGCGGCCTTGTCGCCCCAACCTTCCACCTTGACCCATTTGCCCGCTTCCAGCTCTTTGTAGCGCTCGAAGAAGTGCTGGATCTGGGCTTTCAGCAGTTCCGGCAGATCGTTCACATCCTGGATGTGGTCGTACTGCTTGGTCAGCTTGGAGTGCGGTACAGCAACGATCTTGGCATCTTCGCCAGATTCGTCGGTCATCTTCAGCACGCCAACCGGGCGGCAGCGAATGACGGAACCGGCCAGCAGCGGGTAGGGGGTCGGAACCAGTACGTCGACGGGGTCACCATCCAGAGAGAGGGTCGCGTTCACGTAGCCGTAGTTGCACGGATAGAACATCGGGGTAGACATGAAGCGATCGACGAAAATAGCACCGCTGTCCTTGTCGACTTCGTATTTGATCGGGTCGGCATTCTGCGGGATTTCGATGATGACATAGATATCGTCGGGCAGGCTCTTGCCAGCCGGTACCAGGTTCAGGCTCATGATAATTCCTTCGTTGTTAGTATCAGGTTTGCAGGCCGATATTATAGCGATGTGATGTTAAATGACCATATTTCAGCGGCTATCGCTAACAAAGAAGGGGGATGTTTCCGGTTTGCGGCGCTTTGATGTGTGCGGGATGCAACAAAACGGCTGTTTTGATGCCCTCCCGCTGACCTTGGTCACCGGCAGGGCATGTGGAGTTGCGAGCAAAGAGGGTCAGAGCGAGTAGGGGAGTCTCGACTCGTTGACCAGTCGCGACAGGGCTGTCACTACATGAGGGTCAAACTGGGTGCCGGAGCGGGACTGGATATACTCCATGGTCTGCGCCAGCGTCCAGGGCTCCTTGTAGGGGCGCTTGCTGAGCAGGGCATCGAATACATCGACTACCGCCACAATCCGCGCCGACAGCGGGATCTGCTGGCCAGCCAGCTGCTGCGGGTAGCCCTTGCCATCGAAGTGCTCATGGTGGCCCCGAGCGATTTCGGCGCCGAGAGAGAGGTAGCTGGTTCCCTCCACCATTTCACCCGCCTTGTGCAGGATATTGGCGCCGATACCGGCATGCTGCTCCATGATGGTCCGCTCTTCCGGGTCGAAACGGCCGGGCTTGTGCAGGATATGATCCGGGGTGCCCACCTTGCCCACATCGTGCAGGATGGAGGCCATGCCGATCATCTCGACAAACTCCGGGGTCAGCTGCTCGGGATAGGCTGCCATCTGCTTCAATTCGGCCACGATGGCATCCGAGAGTTTCTGCACCCGCAAGACATGCTCGCCGGTATCGGAGTCGCGAAACTCCGCCAGCGCCGCCAGCGCCACCACGGTGGCCTCCTGGGCGCGCAGCAACTGGTTGTAGAGATAGAGATTGTCATAGGCCGCCGAGATGCGCTGACAGAAGACATCCAGCAGATCGCATTCGAGGGGATCGAGAGGCTGGGTCGGGGTAAAACTCAGCACGAACTCGCGACCATTCTGGGCGGCGATATAGAGGGAGTCCTGCGGGTGTTCAAAGCGGTTGCAGCGCGCCGCCAGTGCCTTCAGAACCGAGTCATTGAGGGTGGGAAAGTCGGTGATCTTGCCATCATCCAGCAGAGTCTCGTAGTCACCGGTGGCGGCGAGGATCTCCAGCCCCTGTTCGCCGGGACGGCGCTCGGCGCAGATAGCCCCTTCGGTGCCCACATCGAGAATGGCGCTGATCTGTTTCAGCACGCCGGAGGCAAACTCCTTGAGTGAATGAAGATGGTAGAGATCGCCCGCCCCTTCCAGAATTTTGCCGAGCCCCTGACGGCTCTTGTCGATGGCACTGAGGGTTTCGTATGAACGCAGGGAGGCGATGACAGTGGTATAGAGCTTTTGTACCGTAAGTTCGGTCTTGGTCTTGTAGTCATTGATGTCGTAATCGAGGATCACCCGCTGCTCGGGGGCCTGACCGGGCTGGCCGGTACGCAGCACGATCCGCACCAGCGAGTTGTGCATTTCGTTGCGGATCCGGTGCACCAGCCGTAGACCTGCGTCTTCGGTCTCCATCACCACATCGAGCAGGATCAGCGCAATTCTGGGATTGGCCTCCAGCATACGGCCAGCTTCGGCGCCACTGTAGGCATTGAGCAGTTCCAGCGGACGGGATTTGTAGTGAATGTTGGAGAGGGCCAGGCGGGTGGCATGATGGATATCCGGCTCATCATCCACGATCAGCACTTGCCATGGGTTGAGTGCCTTGGGGACCACGACCTCCTCATCATCGAGTTCGATGATATCGTCGTCCAGCAAGATATCGTCCTTGTCTTGGGCACTGCTCATATCGGTTACGCCTCCGGCGCTCAATGAGTATGTGAACAGTATGCACGATCACATCCGCTCGGATCATCAGGATAAGTAGATATCGTGAGCTGGCTCCGCCTCTTTATCGCTACTCGAAAGGTTCCAGATACCCCTGGATCGACTTCTTCAACCAGGCCAACACCTTGCCGTGATAGGCGTTTTCCGCCAGATAGACCCCGTAATCCCGCCACTGCAGGCTGAACTTGTGTTTCAGGGTCAGCAGGGAGCCTTGTCGCAGCTGACTCTGGATCAGCGGCGAGGGGAGCACTGCCCAGCCCAGCCCATCCAGCACCGCATTGCGCATCAACTCGAAGCTGGAGAGACCGATATGCTGCCCTCCCACAGGTAGCAGGCTTTTTACAGAAAATTCATCTACATACGAGAGGGTTACCTGGGTGTGATCGGTCAGGTCCTGCTGTTTGACCCGCTTCAGTCCGGCCAGCGGATGGCTGGGTGCCACCACCATCAGGGTGCGGATCGGGTTGAGCACGTCGATATTGAGACCGCTGCGCTCCTGATCTTCGGTAATGAGGCCAAAAGCGGCATCGACGAATCCCTCTTCCACCAGCGTCGGTAGTTCGGGTGGGGAGGCGAGCACCAGCGAGATACTGGTACCGGGAAACTGATTGTGCAGGCTGGCCAGCATCTCGCGCCACACCGGCTCGGGAATGGCGTCATCGCGGGCAACCCGCAGCGCCACTTCGGCCCCCGAGGCGTAATGTTTGCACTTCTGCTGCAGGCTGTTGGCTGCCTGCAGCAGGCGGGTGCAATCATCAAGCACCAGCTCGCCGATCTCGGTCAGGCGACTCTGATTAGCGCCTCGTTCAAAAAGTTCGACGCCAAGCTCAACTTCCAGCGCCGCGATGGCGGTGCTGACGGCGCTGCGGCTTTTGCCGAGGCGACGGGCGGTGTTGGCAATAGAGCCGCTATTGGCTGACTCTACAAAGAGTTCTATCTGATATAGCTTCATGTTTTACAGGCTGTGGCGGAGTTTTTCACCATCACCTTAGCGTGCCGAACCAAGGCAAGGCAAACCTGTGGCGTCGGAATAATCGACGCTGAGCGATTGTTGCGAGTTGCTTCTCCCCGTTTACCATCTCTCCCGTCGAAGCAACAAAGGCATCTTATATGTTATTAAGTCGTATGTTTCTGGCCCGGCTGTTTTTGACCGGTGCCATCGTGACCGAGGTCGCCGGTACCTCCAGCATGGCCATGATCCCCGAGCAGGGAGCTGGCTGGATGAATTACATCCCGATGTGGTTGTTGATCGGCTTCTCGTACTGGTTGCTGGCGAAAGCCGCCAAAACAATCTCCATTGGTATTGCGTTTGCGCTCTGGGAGGGGCTCGGGATCACCCTGATCACCATAGTGTCGGTCATGTTCCTTGGTTACGATGTGACCGCTCAGGAGCTGATTGGCCTGGCTCTCGCGATAGTGGGGATTGTTATGGTGACCATGGGGGAGACCCATAATGAGCCCGCAGACAAGTCAGTAGACGCGGAGGCCACAGCATGAGTCCGTTTGTGATTGTACTGGGTGCCGCACTGATCGATATCGGCGCCAACATGGCTATCAACCGCTCCAAGGGTTTTCGTTACAAGGGGTGGGGATTCCTGGGGATCATGCTGGTACTCGGCGCCTTTACCTTGCTCTCGGAAGCGGTAAGTGGCGGCCAGATTGACCTGGCTGTTGCCTACGCCACCTGGGGGGCTATCGGTATCGTCGGTACGGCGCTGGGCGGTTTGCTCTTCTTCGGTGAGCGGCTCAAGCCCATCGGTTGGGCTGGCATGATGGTGATGGCGCTGGCTGTCGTTATGCTGACTACCGCCTGATAACCTGAAGCAATAAGAAAAGCCGCCCGGTAGCAACCGGGCGGCTTTTGTTTGGCTGATTGCTTGGTCGATGCAGGCTCAGCGCGGCGCTTCGTAGAGCTCCAGCGGCAGGCCGTCGGGGTCGGCGAAGAAGGTAAAGCGCTTGCCGGTCAGCTCGTCCACCCGTACCGGCTCTACCTCGACCCGATGGGCCAGCAAGTGGGCGATGACCCGGTCAAGGTCGCTGACCCGAAAGGCGAGATGGCGCAGGCCGCACGCCTCGGGGCGGGAGGGGCGCTCGGGAGGCGAGGGGAAACTGAACAGCTCCAGCT
>NZ_QAJD01000066.1:20504-23230 GCF_003061465.1 Aeromonas sp. HMWF017 | reverse complement strand
CGGGGTGAGCTTCGCCCCCCAGCAGCACTTCGGCACCGGCGGCGACCGATTGCTGCACCAGCTCGGCCACCTTGCTGGCGGCGGCGGGGTTGATGAGCGGGCCGATCTGGGTGCCCTCCGCCATGCCATCCCCCACCTTGAAGGCCTTGACGGCGGCAGTCAGCTTCTCGGCGAAGGCGTCATAGACGCTGGCCTGCACCAGAATCCGGTTGGCGCAGACGCAGGTCTGCCCGGCGTTGCGGTATTTGGAGGCGAGCGCCCCGGCCACCGCGGCATCAAGGTCGGCGTCGTCAAAGACGATAAAGGGGGCGTTGCCACCCAGCTCCAGCGACAGCTTCTTCATGGTGTCGGCGCACTGGCGCATCAGCAGCTTGCCGATGCGGGTGGAGCCGGTGAAAGAGAGCTTGCGCACCACCGGATTGCTGCACAGCTCGTTGCCCACCGCGCTCGGCTGATGACCGGTGACGATATTGATGACCCCGGCAGGGATGCCCGCCTGCTCGGCCAATACCGCCAGCGCCAGCGCGCAGAGCGGCGTTTCGGCGGCGGGTTTGATGACGATAGTGCAACCCGCTGCCAGCGCCGGGCCAGCCTTGCGGGTGATCATGGCAATCGGGAAGTTCCACGGAGTGATGGCGGCGACGACCCCGACCGGCTGCTTGATGGTGGCCAACCGGCGATCGCCGCTAAAGCCCGGGATGGTGCGGCCATAGGCGCGCTTGCCCTCCTCGGCAAACCACTGGATAAAGCTGGCGCCATAGGTCACCTCGCCCTTGGCCTCGGCCAGCGGCTTGCCCTGCTCGCAGGTCATGATGCGGGCCAGCTCGTCGCTATGGGCTGTGATGGCGGCAAACCAGGCGTAGAGCTTGTTGCTGCGCTCCTTGGCGGTCAGCGCCGCCCAGGCGGGTTGCGCCGCGTGGGCGGCCGCGATGGCGCGGCGGGTATCCTCGGCATCCATGTCGGGCACCTGGGTAATGACGGCCCCGCTGGCGGGGTTGGTGACCTCGAAGGTGCGGCCGCTGGCGGCCTGGCACCACTGTCCATCTATATAGGCGCGGGATGTGATCAAGCTGGAGTGGGATGTTGTTCCTGACATGAGAAGCCTCGAGTGTGGGTCAGAGCAGCTGGTTGCCGGAGTGAGCCGATCCTTCCTGCGCCGCTGCCGTATAAAATAATAAGCACAGGAAGACCATAATTTGAGCTGAAATGTTTTTCAAGTGTTAAATATATTTGAATTGCTGGGGGGCGCCATGCTAGAAAATGGGCTGTGTAGCGCGCTTTTACCCATTCGCTTGTAGGCTGTAAGTGGGCAAACGACGGGGAGATGGTAAATCAGGTGTGCAAAATAATGAACGGCTGTGCTGTGTAACATAGTGAACGGCAAGGGAAAGCTGGTCGGCTATTTTAACCAGCAGGGTAAACAGGCAGCGCCTGATCCGATGCGATCACGCGCAAGCAGGAGAGGCTGATGATGCAAGGATGCAGACATGGCGCAGCAGGGGGCCTTTCATGAGCGGGCCACAGAGCCGGGAGGGTGTGGCTCGACCGTTGAGTGCGGCTGACGCCGGGGTGCGCACCATGGGGGAACGGCTGGCGGCGGTACGCCATCAGCTGGGGCTCTCCCAGCGGCGGGCGGCCGAGCTGAGCGGCCTGACCCACGGCGCCATCTGCATGATCGAGCAGGACAAGGTGAGCCCCTCGGTCGCCTCCCTGCAAAAGCTGCTCACCATCTATGGCCTGCCGCTGTCGCGCTTTTTCGCCGAGGAGGAGAGCCGCACTCCGGAGGTGGTGATCAAGGCGGATCAGCTGATCGAGCTGGGCAGTCAGGGGGTCTCCCTCAAGCTGGTGCACAACGGCAACAACCGCCGACAGCTCGGCTTTATGCTGGAGACCTACCCCCCCGGCACCGACACCGGCGGTCAGGTGACCCATCAGGGGGAGGAGGTCGGCACCGTGCTGGAGGGGTCGGTGATCCTGACGGTGGCGGGCCAGAGTTATCCGCTGGAGGCGGGCGACAGCTATGTGATCGACACCGGCGAGCCCCACAGCTTCAGCAATCCGTCGGGGGAGACCTGTCGCATCGTCAGCGCCCACACCCCGGCGAGCTTTTAATCCTGACAGTAGTTTGGCAACCGAACCGGTAAGGAAACAGGGATCATGACCGAACATGTAAACAGTTACTACGCAGCCAGCGCTAATAAACACGCGCCCTACCCGACATTGACCGAGCAGCTGGAGTGCGATGTCTGCGTCATCGGGGCGGGCTATACCGGCCTATCCAGCGCCCTGCATCTGGTGGAGAAGGGTTACAAGGTGGTGGTGCTGGAGGCAGCGCGGGTCGGCTTTGGTGCCAGCGGTCGCAACGGCGGCCAGATCGTCAACTCCTACAGCCGCGACATCGACACCATAGAAGCGAACTGCCCGCCGGATCAGGCCAGGCTGCTCGGTTCCATGTTGTTTGAGGGGGGACAGATCATCCGCGAGCGGATCAAGCGCTACAACATCCAGTGCGATCTGCAGGAGGGGGGCGTCTTTGCCGCCGAGACCGAGAAGCAGCTGCACGAGCTCAAATCCCAGTACGCCCGCTGGCAGAAGTGGGGCAACGACCAGCTGGAGCTGCTCGATGCCAAGGGGGTGCGCGAGGTGGTCGCGAGCGACCGCTACGTCGGCGCTCTGCTCGACAAGAGCGGCGGTCATATTCACCCCCTCAATCTGGCGTTGGGGGA
>NZ_QAJD01000066.1:0-20494 GCF_003061465.1 Aeromonas sp. HMWF017 | reverse complement strand
GGCTGAAGCCATCCGCATCCAGGGGGGGCAGATCTTCGAACAATCCGCCGTCACCAGTATCACCCCGGGTCAACCAGCACTGGTCAAGACCGCCAAGGGGGCGGTGAAGGCGCGCTTTGTGGTGGTGGCGGGCAATGCCTACCTCGGTAATCTGGTGCCGGAACTGGCCGCCAAGAGCATGCCCTGTGGCACCCAGGTGATCGCCACCGAAGTGCTGGGGGAGGAGCGGGCCCGGTCACTCTTGCCGCAAAACTACTGTCTGGAGGATTGCAACTACCTGCTCGACTACTACCGTACCTCCGGCGATCACCGGCTGCTCTATGGCGGCGGCGTGGTCTATGGGGCGCGGGATCCGGCGGATATCGAGCGGCTGATCATCCCCAAGATGCTCAAGACTTTCCCGCAGCTGGCCGACATCAAGGTGGAGTACACCTGGACCGGCAACTTCCTGCTCACCCTGTCGCGGCTGCCGCAATTTGGCCGCATCGGCCCCAACATCTACTACATGCAGGGCTACAGCGGCCACGGCGTTACCTGTACCCATCTGGCGGGCAAGCTGCTCTCCGAAGTGCTGAGCGGTCAGGCGGAGCGCTTCGATGCCTTTGCCAAACTGCCGCACTACCCCTTCCCTGGTGGCCGGTTGTTCCGCATCCCCTTCACCGCGGCCGGCGCCGCCTGGTACACCCTGCGCGATCGGCTGGGGATATAAACCCGGCTAGCTTGTCGTCGTGCTGACCGACGCAAACAACAAGGCCACCGCGAGGGTGGCCTTGTTTTTAACCGAAGCGGGCAGCTGCAATTAGCTGTAATAGGCTTCGACGGTGCCCTTGAGCTTGATCAGGATGGGCTGTCCGCGGCGATCCAGGGCCTTGGGGGAGGGGATCTTCACCCAGCCTTCGCTGATGCAGTACTCTTCGACATCGGTGCGCTCTTTGCCGTTCAGGCGAATACCGATCGGATGCTCGAAGCAGGCCGCCACATAGTGGGGGCTGCGGGGATTGCAGGAGAGGTGATCCGGCAGTGCCGGCTTGGTGCTGGTATCGCTCATGGCTATGACCCGAAATGGATATAAAGTGGGGCATTGTAGAGAATGGCGTCATGGCATTCAAGGCAACGCCTGCCCGCCCTGCGCAGCATGTCAGCAATCAGCGAGTGTTTGTGACTTCAGATGCCCCGCTGCCAATGCATGATGATCTCGGCGTGGCCGCTATGCTCGCATATTCTCTGCTCCCCCTCGTGAAAGCCGTTGCGGGTGTAAAAGCGCCGCGCCTGCTCATTCTCGGCGTAGACGGTGAGCTCAAGTCGCTCATACCGGGCCTTGAGATGGCCTAGCAGCTGGCGACCCAGCCCCTGTGATTGCCAGCGCGGGGCGATAAAGAGGGCGGCAACAGAGCCCTGATGCCAGGAGATAAATCCTGCCAGCTGCCCCTGCTCCTCATAAACCCAGCTCTCGCTGGCGGGCAGATAGATGTCCCGCATCGCTGCACGCTGCGCATGCCAGAAGTCGGCGGGAATAAAGCCGTGTGCCTTGACCGAGGCCTGATACCAGAGCTCGACTGCGGCATCGAGATCGGATTTGGATAATGGGCGGATCATAAGTCTCTCAATCGTTGAAGGTGGAAAATAGGCGAGGTGCCACGGCTATTCGCCAAGTCCCGTGACGGTATAGTGTCTCTCGACATTGACCGTGATCTCCCCCCAGCGCGAGGCTTTGACCCGGGCTTGATGGGCGGCAAAGGCGGCGGGATTGCGGAAGGTCTCGCAGACCTCGAAGCGGCAGGGGTTGAGTCTGCTTTGCGTCACCTCGAACTGCAGGCAGCCATGTTCCTGTCGGGTCAGCTGGATATGGTTATCAAGCTCCCCGATGACAGCAGGTAAATCGGAGGAAGGCACAATGATATAACCGGTTAGCACAACCATATTTATCTCTTTGGTGGGCAACATTGTTGGATGTATTATCGAATCAAGGTCGGATGTTTTTTATTTATTGTGAAATCACCCAGCCTCTCTTTATATTGTAAATATCTGGCCATTACCAAATAAATTAAATCCATAAGGCTACATGGTGGTTGCCGCTATCTGCTGTAGTTTTTGTTGGTGCGGACTGGACTGACGAATAAAATAGCCAATGCACTCTTCATCGCTCTCATCGAGACAGATTAACAACTGATCTTCCGATGGCGAAAATTTCAGATAGTAGACGTAGTCGGTATCCTCATTCTGGGACATGTCCAGGCAGTCTTTGCCGCCATTTTCATTGAGAATATGTTCTTCCAGTCGGTAAAATCCGGAAGCGGATGGCTCGCGCTCAATAACATAGGATGATTCGATCTGCTGTTGATTTGACGAAGTATAGAGACGACCATCCGCCCTGAAGTCGTACTCTTCATAACAGCTGGTATCGGCAAAATTGAGGCGCCATACCCCGATAACCGGATGAGCATCGCTGTTAATGGTCGTAAGGTTCTGGCCAGCATGGAGATTCATGCTGAAGAGAATGGAGAATATAGCCGCGGTCTTGTTCATCTGGTCATCCCTGATATCCATGCGCTGTTATTGAGCCTGGCTTGCCAACGTAGCGTTTATCCAGTTACCGCACTGTTGGCTGCCGTTATCCAGCTTCCATTCTTCCGCTGCCATTCGTCACCGTAACTCCCTTTGCGGCTTTCGGGGCGGAAACACCGCCTATGGACTCTGCTGCAAAGCCCTCATTGTGCGCGTTTGCACGATGAAAAGTTATCAAAAATTATCAAAAATCTTTAAAACCCGCGGCCTGTCACACTGCGCAAAGCCAGAGCTGGCACCGCTGGCGGTGCTAATCGGTCATATTCACTATTAACGGGGTATTCTCTTTTATATTTTATAATCCAAATTGCCTTGCTGATTATCACAATGTCCAATTATCTTTGTCTGGCCGCAGCAGGTTATGACAAGCGACCAACACCAATACCGATGGTTTTGCTATCGCTTATTTCTGTCTCCTTCGTGCAAAATCAACATAGACGCAGAAGCTGGAGTTTTTATGAACTGGTATTTTCGTGCATTTCAGAAATTTTCTGATTTCAAAGGACGGGCCTCGCGCAAAGAATATTGGATGTTCGTTCTTATCAATACCGTTATTTGTGTCATCCTCTCACTGTTGACAAAGCAGCTGGATTATGGCTACAAACTGATGGGCGTATATGGTCTCTTTATTATTGTGCCCTGCTGGGCATTGAGCGTGCGCCGTCTGCACGACATTGGTCGCAATGGCTGGTTTTTGCTGCTGGGATTAATCCCGATTATCGGCCCGCTGATGGTGCTTTTTTTCAAGGCAAAGCGCGGCAATCCCTATTCAAATCGCTATGGTGCCGTCCCTTTTATCTGAGTAAACACCGACAGAAAGTTCTCCCGTGTAGCAAGCCGGCCGGACGAAATGAGATAGTCCGGCCTCTTTTATTGGTCGCTTGCGAGAGGGATATCACTTATTGCCGATGGCCATTTTTTCTGCCATATCCGTATGTCGACAACCGCTTGCAGTATCAGTGCCGGGTTATTGACCGTTGTCCGCATCCAGCGGGAAGGCGAACAGATCCCGGTGGTAGGTCTCGACCACCAGACTGAACGGCGTGCCATCCTCCCGTGAAAGCAGGGCGCGGTGCTGCAATACCTGATCGGGGATGGTCAGCGGTGCCTTGCTGGTGGCAATGACGGGCATCTTCATCTCCCAGCCATCCGGCAGGGGCGACCAGAGCAGGGTGGAGGAGAGTGTCTTGCGGCTGAAGTTGAGCGCCTTGACCGCGAGCCCGAACGGGGTGTCACTGCTGTCGAGCAGCTTGTTCATCTCCGGAGTGAGGCGGCTTTTGACATACCAGTTGTCAGCTTCCGAGAAGATATGATCGCCGCAAGTTAGCTGCACCCGGCGATAGCCCACCGGCTCATCGGCGCCGATCTTGAACAGCTCACGGGTGGCGGCATCGGCTGGTTTGCGTGTTGTCTGGTCACGCAGGGCGCGAATGCGCGGCTCGCCCGCCATCTTGTGGTCGGCGCACCAGTTTTGCAGGGTGACGGTAGCACTCGGGTTGCTCAGCAAGGTGGCGTTGAGGGTTTGCAGCAGGGCCTGTGCCTTGAGACGGGTCATGGGGCCATCTTGCCAGCCATCGGGGGCCTTCTCTTGCGCCTGTGCGGCGCCGTGGCAGAGCAGGGCGGCCAGCAATAGCATTCGGATCTTCATGTTTTCATTACCTTTCCCGATTTTTTGTGACCGGATTGTAACATCGAGGGACATGAATGCGACCAATATGTGGTCTGATGAGCAAAGGGCTGCGGGCCGCTAAAGGGCCCGCAACGGAGAGATTTCAAGGGGGGAGACTGGCGTGCTGTCAGGGGAGATCCAGGGTAAAGCGGGCGCCGCCGAGGGGGGATTCATCGACCCGGATCTGGCCGCCGTAGCTGTGGACGATCTCGGTCACTACCGCCAGACCGATGCCCTGACCCGGCGAGCTGTCAGCCCGAACGCCGCGCTGGAAGATCTGCTCCGATTTGGCCGGGTCGATACCCGGGCCATCATCTTCCACTTCGATACGCAGCCGCTCGAGATGGCGGCGCACCGTCACCTTCACTTCGCTGATGGCAAACTTGCAGGCGTTGTCGAGCAGGTTGCCCATCAGCTCCATCAAGTCGCCCTGTTCGCCGTGGAAGAGAGCGTCATCGTCGAACTTGAAGTGGGTTTGCAGCTTCTTGTGGCGATAGACCTTGGTCAGGCTGGCCAGCAGTTTTTCAATCAGCGGCACCGGCTCGGTACCCTTGCTGGCGAGGCGCTGGCGGCCGGTCACGGCCCGTCTGAGCTGATACTGGATCATCTGATCCATGGTGAGGATCTGCTCGTTGATGTTGTCGTGGATCTCCCGCCCCAGCTTCACTTCGCGGGTAGTGATCTGGATCAGCGCCAGCCGGGTTTTCAGGCTGTGGGCGAGATCGTTGAGGGCGTGCTGGTAGCGCTGGGTCTGCTGGCGTTCGTTCTCCAGCAGCTGGTTGATGGAGTCGGTCAGCGGGGCCAGCTCCCGCTCAAAATCGCTCGAGAGGTCATCGCGCTTGCCGGCCCGGATATCGTCGATCTGGCGGGCGATGGTGCGCAAGGAGCTGAGGCTCCAGAAGGTGGTGAGCAGCAGCAGCCCGGCCAGCAGCATATAGGCGAGCAGCGCCTGTTTGGCGGTCTGGTAGAGATAGGTGCGGGACTCTTCGTGATAGCGTTTGGCCGAGTCGATCATCACCACGTAGTAGGCGGTGGTGCCGCTGCCGGGATTGCGGATAAACCGCAGGCTGTAGACGAAGTAGCTCTCGCCGTTCTTGATGGTGTGCTTCTTGAAGAAGTAGTCGAGATCCATCCCCCCCAGATACTTCATCAGATCGCCGCAGATGGTCTGTTTGGCCTTGATCACCTCCGGCATATGGAGGCTCGACCAGACCAGATCGCCATCGGCGCGGCAGATCAGGGTATCGAGGTTGCGATCCCCCGCACCACGGGATATCCGCCCCAGCTCGACGTTCGACCCCTTGTCATCCGGCTCGGTGGAGGAAAACAGCTTGGCCAGGTTCTCCTGCATCCGGGCGCTGGCCTTCTGGGTCTGCTCCTCGACGTGGCCGAGGTAGAGGGCGTAGACGGCAAACCCCATGATCAGCGCGATGACCAGCAGCGAGCTGAGCAGCAGTTTGATGTGCAGTGAGCTGCGGATCATCTTGATGGGGCGCGGCAGATGAAACTGCATCAGTTACAGGAAAGGTTGAAGATGTAACCCTGACGCCGGATGGTGGAGATGGGTTGAATCGTCCCTTCCGGATCCAGCTTCTTGCGCAGGCGGCTCACCATCACCTCGATGGTGTTGGGGTCCCCTTCGCCGTCGCCGTAGAGCTGGTCGAGCAGTTGCTGCTTGGAGACCACCTGACGGGCGTTACGCATCAGGTACTCCAGAATGAGGTATTCAAAGCTGGTGAGCACCGCCACTTCACCGGCGATGGTCAGCTCCTTGCGGGAGAGATCCAGCTCGTAATCACCGGCCTTCACCCTGGGTGAGATAAAACCGGCGCTGCGGCGCACCAGCGCATTGAGTCGGGCCAGCAGCTCATCTTTCTGGAACGGTTTGACCAGATAGTCATCAGCACCGGCTTCCAGTCCTTCAACCTTGTCCTGCCAGTTGCCACGGGCGGTCAGCACAATGATGGGGAAGGGGATCTGCCGTTCGCGCAGTTGCCGGATCAGTTGCAGGCCGTCCATATCGGGCAGACCGAGGTCGATGATGGCCACATCAATGGGATAGTCGGCGGCGTAGTGCAGTGCAATCCCGGCCTGGTCGGTGCTGTAGACCTGATTGTCGGCTTCGGTCAGCAGAGAGGAGAGGTGGTGATTGAGCAGCTTGTCGTCTTCGACCAACAGAATTTTCATGATGTGAGCGGTCATAGGGATCCAGGCTGTCAATTAGAAAGTGTATGTCGCTTCGAGTCAATTCGAATCCTAATGCATCCCGGCTGTATCGGGACTGAATCAGCGGGACTTCAGAGTTCGCGCCAACTGGTCGTTTAACCATGGTCCGGGTTGTCGATGGCATGCTGGTCGGCAGTCATGTTGCGAAAGGTTTGATGTGATGAGAGAGATGGCCGGGAGGCTGCTGGCGCGACTGCAACAGCGTGAGCGCAGCGACCTCCTTTATATTGTCTGGCTCTGCTGGGGGGCAGCCTTGCTGCTCTACGTGCTGGGGTCGCCCTGTTTTCTGTGGCCAGTGGCGCCGATGCCGCTGGTTCTGCTTGTGTGGTTGGTGGAGAGAGTACGGATGTTTGGAAGAAACAAAGGTGGTGAGGCTACTGCGTCGGCGGGGGCCACCGTGATTGCAGCCGGTGCCCGCTTCAAGGGCGAGTTGCAGGTGGAGGGGGATCTGGAGGTGCGCGGTCAGATCAATGGCACCATCCAGCTCATCGGTGGTGTGCTGCGCATCATGCAGGGCGGTAGCGTTGAGGGGGAGGTAAGTGCGCCCCACGTGATCATCAATGGTCTGCTGGAAGGCACCTGTACCTCCGCCGAGGTGGAGATCCTGGAGAGCGGCAAGATGCAGGGGATCTTCAAGGGGGGCAGTCTCTCCATCTGCAAGGGCGGCAACTTTGTTGGCCAGTCCCAGCCCACCGTGGCTGGCAAGGCCGATCCCGTGTTGCAAGCCTTGTCTGAAAACAGTTCGTCCGGGAGCAAGCAGCCGGAGAACAAGAGCAATGTGAAAAAGCTGCCGCACGAGCCGAAAGGCAAGTCGACCGAGGAGCTGGCCAAGCAGGCGTAATGCTCTTTGCCAGCGTGCTGTTCAGGAAAACAGAGAGGGGGCCACGATGGCCCCCTCTGCATTTCCTCATTAGCCGTTAGCTGCGGCGCGGCGGCAGCATATTGGTGAGGGTGTTGTCTTTGAGAATATGGTGGTGATAGAGGGCCGCCACCGTGTGCAGGCCGATCAGGGCGTAACCGATATTACCCAGGGTCTCGTGCACCTCCTTGATCAGCCCCTTGAGGTCTGGACTTGGGGAGAGCAGGGCAGGCAGCTCAAGCCCGAAGAAGGGGATGGGTTTGCCCGCGGCGCTCAGCAGCAGCCAGCCAAACAGCGGGGTGAGAATAAGAAAACCGTAGAGGGCGAGGTGGGCCAGTTTTGCCAGCTTGTGCATGACCGGGGAAAGCTCGGGCACGATGCGGGGCGTCGGGCTCATCCAGCGCAGGGCCAGTCTGACAAACACCAGGGCGAAGATGAGCAGCCCCAGCATAAAGTGCCACTCCTTCATCAGATCCCGACCCGGGTCACCTTTGGGGAAGATATCGCGAAATTCGATCAGGGCGTAGACGGCGATCATGGCCCACAGGGTCAGCCAGTGCAGCCCGATATTCAGGGTGCCATAACGTTGTTCACTGTTCATCAGCATAGGTTTGTTCCTTCGAAGTGCTGTCACATCCGTGTGGCATCCCCGCACTCAAACGTGTCGGAGCGAGGCCTGAACCTTTGACGGCAACCGTCGGGCTTCCATGCTTGCCATACATCGATAGCCTGTTGCTGGCATCAGTCAGAGAGGAGATATCCTCTGCTGTCTGCATGGTATCACTGGCAACCGGGTGGATAGTCTGATCAATGCCACACAATTTACAGGCTCATTAAGCCCCTTGTGCCGTGAAGAAGGTGTGAAATAGCATCAGTGATGTCGGCCCGCCCAGGTTCAGGCTGGCTCGATGGCCAGCACCACGCAATCCGGCTCGCTGATGCGAAAACGGACGTTGCAGTCAAACAGTCGCACCCCGTACTCCTTCTCATCGGGTTTGCCCTTCTTGTAAGCGGGGCGCGGATCTTGCGCTAGCACTTCGCTTACCAGCTGGCGCAGCTCGGGGTGGGCCTTGAGCCAGGGTTGCAGTTGCTGCTCGGCCTCGGCACTGAAGCTCACCGCCAGCGGCGGGGTGGGAGCGTCGGGGGCAAAACCACCACGGGCATCCGGCAGGCTGTCGGCATAGGGAATGTAGGGCTTGATATCGACGATGGGGGTGCCATCGAGCAGATCCACCGCCCCTAGCTCTAGCCACAGCTTGCCCCGCTCGCGACCGACCCCGTGCAACTCGACCACCGAGAGCCCTAGCGGATTGGGGCGGAAGGTGGAGCGAGTGGCAAAAACCCCGACCCGTTCGTTGCCGCCAAGGCGCGGCGGGCGCACCGTCGGGTGCCAGCCCTGCGCCATGGTCTGGTGAAAGACGAAGCTGAGCCAAAGATGGGAGAACTGCTCGATGCCGCGCAGCACATCCGGCTGATCGTAAGGGGGGAGCAGCTCGAGGCGGGCTCGGGCCGATTTGACCAGACCGGGCTGGCGGGGGATGGCGAACTTCTCCTTGTAGGGAGAGCGGATGATCCCGAGGGTGTCGATTTCGAACTTCATGGCGGATCCTGACTGAAAACCCCGGCAATTTAGCACAGGCGGCCCCAAAACGCAGGCTTGGCCTCGCTACGCCCTTTTCTGCGGCGCTGCCGTGATCCCTGTCCCATCCCGGCCAGTCGGGGGCTGTGCCCGCGCGCCGAGTTGCGTAGGGTGGAGGCATTGGCGTGTCAGGATGAAATGTGCGCACATGCGCCGAAGGGGGAGGGAGAGGGATGAAACTGCTGATTATCGGTGGCACCGGTTTTTTGGGGCGCCACCTCACCGCGCTGGCGCTGGATTGGGGCCATGAAGTGACCCTGTTCAACCGCGGCCTGCACCAGCATCCGGACTGGCGCGATCTGGTGCAGCTCACCGGCGACAGGGACAAGAGCCTGAGCGCCCTGCAAGGGGCCGGGTTGCAGTGGGATCTCGTCATCGATACCTGCTGCTATCGCCCCGAGCAGGCGGCGAGCCTCTCGGCGGCCTTGCTCGGGTGCTGCGCGCGGTTGATCTTTATCTCCACCATCAGCGTCTATCGCGATTTCTCAATGCCCGGGATGAATGAGTCGGCGCCGCTGCATGCTATCCCCGAAGGTGAAATGCCCACTGACTATGGCCCGCTCAAGGTGTTGTGCGAGCAGGAGTATCGCGCCCGCTGGGGTGAGCGGCTTTGCATCCTGCGCCCGGGCGTGTTGTGCGGCCCCCATGATCCCACCGGTCGCATGGCCTGGTGGATTAAGCGGGTGCAGCAGGGCGGGCCCTGGTTGCTGCCGGGCAGTGGCGAGGATCGCTTGCAGTATCTCGATGTGCGCGACTGTGCCGAGTTTGTGCTGCGGGCCGCCGAGCAGCAGTTGGGGGGCACATTCAACTTGCTCAAGCCCTGCATTACCCTCTGCGACTGGCTGGAGCGGCTGAGCGCCCGGTTGCAGCCCGCCCGCCCCATCCAGCCCGAATGGTTGCCTTGGTCGACCCTGATGGCTGCCGGAATCGAGCCCTGGCAGAGCTATCCCACCCTCTTGCCCTGCGTGCATGCGGAGTTTGCCGGTTACGGCTCTATAAGCGCCGAGGCGGCCATCGTCCACGGGTTGAATTTCCGGCCGCTGGAAGAGACCGCCGCCGACCTTGCCCACTGGCTGGCCATCGAGCCTGCCGCCGGGGTGGCGGAACATGCCATGACTCAGGCCGAGGAGACTTCGCTACGGCAGCAGTTGCTGGAGCCCAGTCTGCAATAGGAGAGTGCATCGAGCCGCTGCTGCCGAAAATTGCTACAATAGCGCGAACATAACGAGAGAGGGCATCCCGCGGGATGCCCTCTCTGTCTATCCAATGTCTGATGGTTGCCGAATACAGGCTGACGCGATTTCCCATCCCATCGCTGTCGCTCACCGAGTTAGCGGATGGCGGCCCCCGCAGCTACCAGCAGCTCTTTCAAAATGGTGCGATGGCAGCGGGACTCCTGCTCGCAGTAGCAACCCACCGACAGACTGGTGGTGTGGGAGAGGGCGGCCAGCAGCGCCAGATCGTGCCTGGCGGCAGGTTGCGCCATCTCGGCCTTGTACTGTTTGCCAAACGCCGCCCACTGGGCGGGCGTCTCGGCTGCCTGCCCCAGCTTCATGGTCTCGCTGCTGGGGGCCAGGTTGGGAAACCAGACATCGTACCAATGCTGGCTGGCAAATTCGCTCTTGGGTACGCCGCGGGGCGGGCGGCGCACCGTGCCGATCCGCAGCCCCTCATCGGGCAGGCGCGGGCTGCCAAGGCGAACGATAGCGAGGGCCATGACAGCGAGTTACTTCTCTTCGGCCACTTTCAGCGCTTGCCCGTAGCAGATCACCTGTTTCAGGCAGCCTGGGGTGTCGCTGAATTCGGCGCATTTGTCGATGGTGACGCCGTTGCCGCCCATGTCGGCTGCGCGGCGGCGGGCCAGGGTGCGCGCTTCACCGGCGTTGGGCACCGGCTGGTTGGCATCGGCCTGGCAGGATTCACCCTCGATGGTGCCGAGGTAGAGGTAGTTGAGGTCAGCCAGCTCATCCTGTTCATAGATGCGCACGCTACCGGGTTTGAAGTATTCGTCGAAGTTCTCTTTATCCAGATTGCTGTTGAAGGCGTAGTTGGCACAGCCGGAGGCAATCAGGGGCATCATCAGGATCAGGCGTTTCATCGTCTCGTATCTTGTGTCGGTGATGAGGACAGTAGAAATGCGCAGGCGCTCCATGTCGGCATCTTGTTGAATAATGAGGGGGACATTATAGGGGCCAGCCGCCTGCGGCGACCAGCCCCGTTTTGCGCCCGGTTGTCAGGGGGTGACCCCCATCAGGTTGATATCAAACCGGAGCCAGTCGCTGATAGAGGCTGCGGTAGTAATCATCCGCCAGCAGCTCTTTGTGAGGGGCGCAGAGGCGGATCTGTCCCTCTTCCATCAGGGCAATCCGGTCCATCTGCTCCATCCCCAGCAGGCGGTGGGAGATGAGCAGCAAGGTGCGATCAGCCCCGAGCCGGAACAGCAGATCCATGATCTCCCGCTCGGTCTGGCTGTCGAGCCCTTCGGTCGGTTCGTCCAGCAGCCAGAGCGGCGCATCGTGCAGCAGGGCACGGGCGATGCCGATACGGCGACGCTCACCACCGGAGAGGGGGCGGCCGCCGTCACCGAGCCAGGCGTCGAGGCCCGCCTCATCTTCCAGCAGATTGGCCAGCCCGACCTGGGTCAGCACCGCAATCAGCTGCTCGTCAGTGGCGGTCGGGGCGGCCAGTTTTAGGTTGCCCCGCAAGGTATCGGCAAACAGATGCACCCGCTGGCTCACCACCGAGATGGAGGCGCGCAGCGCCCCTTCGCTGTAGTCGGTGAGCGGCTTGCCACCCAGCAGGATCTTGCCTGCCTGCGGGCTCCACTCCCGGGTCAGCAGCCCCATCAGGGTCGATTTGCCGCAGCCGGTCTGGCCCAGCAGCGCCAGCTTCTCATCGGCGTGCAGTTGCAGGGTGCAGCCACGCAGCACCGGCTGGGGGTTGCCGGGGTAGCCAAAGTAGAGGTCATTGATCTGCAGCGCGCCAGCGGTGGCGTGGGTCTGCTCGTCGCCCCACACGGGGGCTTTTGCCTCTTGCAGGATCTCGTTCAGGCGGCGTGCCGAGGTGAGGCTGGTGGAGAGGTGCTGGAAAGCCCCCGCCAGCGGCATCAGTGCCTCGAAGCTTGCCAGGGTGGCAAAGACCATCAGTGCGGTAATGGGGTCGGGCGCAGCACCCGCTACCCCATGACCGGCCAGCCAGAGCATCAGGGTCAGGGTCCAGCCGCTCAGCAGTTGCACCGAGAAGTTGGCCAGCCCGCTCACCTTGGCCATCCGGGCCTGCGCGACGAGCAGCGCCTGTTCGGCTTGTTGCAGCTCAACCAGCGCCTTGGGAGCTGCGGCAAACATCTGCAGTTCGGCCTGACCATCCAGATAGTCCACCATTCGGGTGCGCAGGGTTGATTTTTCGGCAATCAGCGCCTGACCGGGGCGACGGCCGAGGAAGTAGAACACCAGCGGCAGGGCAATCATGCCAAATAGCAGAATGGCACCCAGGGTGAGGGCGAGGCGGCTGTCGAAAAACGACAGGAAGAAGACCAGTCCGGCGGTGCTGAGCAGGGCCGCGCCTATGGGGGTGATCAGCCGCAGATAGACGTGGTCCATCGCATCGATGTCGGCCACCAGTCGGTTGAGCAGATCCGCCTGACGAAAACCGGCCAGGGTACCGGTGGAGAGCGGCGAGAGTTTCTGCCAGAACCAGACCCGCAGTCGGGTCAATACCCGGAAGGTGGCATCGTGGCTCACTACCCGCTCACCCCAGCGACCGGCGGTACGGACGATGGAGAAGAAGCGCACCCCGCCTGCAGGGGTCATGTAGTTAAAGGCATGGGTCGTCGCAACTGTCATCCCCGCCACGGCAGCGGCGGAGAGGAACCAGCCGGAGAGGGAGAGCAGCCCCATGCCAGCGGCCAGGGTCACCAGCGCCAGCAGCAAACCAATGGTGAGGCTGAGCCAGTGTTGGCGATAGAGGCGCAGAAACGGCAACAGATCACTCATCGAGAGAACCTCCGGAACGTTGGGAGAGCAGGCGGGCAAAAGGCCCCTGCCCAGAACTAAGTTGCTGGAAGCTGCCTTGCTCCACCAGCTGGCCGCGGGCCAGCACCAGGATCTTGTCCATCTTGGTGAGCTGGTCGAGGCGGTGGGTGATCATCAGCAGGGTCTGGCCAGCCATCGCCTGCTCGAGGGTGGTCATGATGGCGCGCTCGGAGTGGCGATCCAGACTGGCGGTCGGCTCATCGAGCACCATCAGCTGGGTTGATTTGAGCAGGGTTCGCGCCAGGGCAAGGCGCTGGGCCTGACCGACCGAGAGGCCGCCAGCCTGATCGCCGACCGGATAGTCGAGCCCCTTCTCCATGGCAAATTCCCACGCCTGCGCCCGTTTCAGGGCATCTTCCAGCTCTGCATCGCTGGCCGTTGGCTTGGCCAGCAGCAGGTTGTCGCGCAAGGAGGCGTGGAACAGCTGCGGGTTTTGCGAGAGCCAGCCCAGTTGCAGGCGCCACTGGCTCATGTCGAGGGTGGCGAGTTCCTGTCCGTTGACCTTGAGCTCGCCGCGATAGGGGGCAAAGCCGAGCAGGGCGTTGACCAGCGAGCTTTTGCCTGCGCCGCTGACGCCGATGAGGGCGGTGCGCGAACCGGCTTCCAAAGTGAAGTCGATGGGGCCGACCAGCACCTTGCCTTCGGCGCTCAGCACTTCAAGACCTTTGGCTTCAACCTTGACCGGGCTGTCGGCATGGAATGGCGCCGTGCCTGCGGCCGGCTCGCTCACCTCGGCTTCTAGGAATTCAAGCAACTGCTCGGCAGCGCCGATAGCCTGCGCCTTGGCGTGGTAGTGGGCACCCAGTTCCCGCAGCGGGGCGTAGAACTCGGGGGCGAGAAACAGCACGAACAGGCCGGTAAAGAGGGTGACCTTGACCCCATAGCTACCAAAGTTCAGATGGTCGATATAAGAGAAGCCGAAGTAGACGGCGACCAGTGCCACTGAAATGGCGGCGAAGAACTCCAGCACGGCGGTGCTCAAAAATGCCAGGCGCAGCACCTCCATGGTGCGCTCGCGAAAATCTTCCGAGGCGTCGCGAATGGCGTCACCTTCTGCCTGGGTACGCATAAAGAGTTGCAGGGTGCGCAGCCCCTTCAGCCGATCGAGGAAGTGGCCCGAAAGACGAGCCAGCGCCTGAAAATTGCGGCGGTTGGCATCGGCGGCGCCCACACCCACCAGGATCATAAAGATGGGGATGAGGGGCGCAGTGCCGAGCAGGATCAGACCTGCCGCCCAGTTGACCGGGAATACAGCCACCAGAATGACCACCGGAATAAAGACGGCGATGGCCATCTGCGGCAGATAGCGGGAGAAGAAATCCTGCATGTTTTCAATCTGTTCCAGCAACAGGCTGGCCCAGCTACCGGCCGGACGGCGCTGGATATAGGCAGGGCCGAGGCGACTCAAACGAGTGAGCACCAGCTGGCGGATGGTCTGGCGTACTGCACTGCCCGCCTTGAAGCTGGCCACTTCGCGGCCGTAGGCCAGCGCCGCTTTGCCAAGCGTCACCAGCAGCAGGGTAATAAAGAGCGTGATGGATTGCTCAGGCGTTGAGCCTTCGATGATAAAGCCGTGCAACAGGGTCGCCAGCAGCCAGGCTTGCGCCACCATCAGAATGCCCTGACCAAGGCCAAAAGCGATGGATATCGTGATCCAGCGGCGACCGTGACTCGATTGCTTGCGCAACCAGCCATAGAGACGTTTTTGCGTTTTTTTATCCATTACCACCATCCTCGCGTCGAGTGGCGCAAGACTATCCTTGCCGTTTGGCCTTGGCAACCTTGTAAATTATCTGTGTTGAAAATGTTTGATTGAAAAAGCAACCGTCTGTTCAATCCTTGTCCGAACAGATTGATTTATTGAAAAAAGTGGCAAAGGCGCCATTGCGCTCGGCGGCAAAATGCATATAGTAGGAGCCCTGACGCGGGTGTAGTTCAATGGTAGAACGGTAGCTTCCCAAGCTGCATACGTGGGTTCGATTCCCATCACCCGCTCCAAATTTCAGATGCCAGGCGGGCATCGTATAATGGCTATTACCTCAGCCTTCCAAGCTGATGATGCGGGTTCGATTCCCGCTGCCCGCTCCAGCTTCAAAACAAAAAGCCCACTCCTGCGAGTGGGCTTTTTGTTTTTCATCTATCCTGTGCACCGTTCAACGTCACGCTCACGGTTTCTCAGCTTTAAGGCAAACCGCAGAGACAGAAAAGGCGCCCGAGGCGCCTTTTCAGATCAACAGCGTCGCGGGAGCTTATTCCTGCTCCAGCTCACCACAGAAACGGTAGCCTTCGCCGTGGATGGTGGCGATGATCTCCGGAGTATCGTTGACGCTTTCGAAGTGCTTGCGAATGCGACGGATGGTCACATCGACGGTACGGTCATGCGGCTTGAGCTCACGGCCGGTCATCTTCTTCAGCAGCTCGGCACGGGTCTGGATCTGGCCCGGGTTTTCGCAGAAGTGCAGCATGGCGCGGAACTCGGAGCGCGGCAGCTTGAACATGTCGCCAGTCGGGCTGACCAGTGCGCGGCTGTTGATATCCAGCGCCCAGCCGTTGAACAGGTAGCGCTCAACCAGCTTCTTCTCTTCGCCACCGGCAGCCACGTTCATGGTGCGGCTCAGCAGGTTGCGGGCACGGATGGTCAGCTCGCGCGGGTTGAACGGCTTGGTGATGTAATCATCGGCGCCGATCTCCAGACCCAGGATCTTGTCCACTTCGTTGTCACGACCGGTCAGGAACATCAGGGCGATGTTGTCGTTCTCACGCAGCTCACGGGCCAGCAGCAGGCCGTTCTTGCCCGGCAGGTTGATGTCCATGATCACCAGATTGATGGTGTGGGAAGTGAGGGCCTGGTGCATTTCGTCGCCGTTGTTGGCTTCGAGCACGATGTAGCCTTCGGCTTCAAAAATGCTTTTCAGGGTATTGCGTGTGACCAGCTCGTCTTCGACGATCAGAATGTGTGGTGTTTGCATGAGTATTCCCAGATTCTTATCAGTTAATTATCTTAAATTTAACACTCTTTGGCGTTTCAAACCGATTTCCTGACTGATCCTGAAAATTTATTACGTCATCCTGGGTATGAGAGTCAGGTCGGAATATCGCGAATTAGGCATCAGTACCGGCAAGTATCCCTGTGCCACTTATAGGTTCCCGACAAGTCTGGTCGAGCAGAGCCTGGAAAGGTCGTCCATTACGAAAGTGGCCGCATTTTATCAGTTAACAGGAGCATAACAACACTCTTTGCCGTCAGATAGCAACTTTTTAACTCTGTTTTGATATAGGTCAAACCCTGGTACAGCTGCATCATACTTGGCCTGAACCGGGTTTTCGCCCCTACAAAATGTAATGGAATGTAACATGTGATTGACATGAATTTGTGGGAAAACTACAAGAAAATCTGCTTTATCGCGCCATTTGAGACACCAGACTGGTCTGCCTTTGCCATCATCACAGCCTGGAATCCGGCCAGCCAGTGGGTCACAGAACGACGCAATATGCGGCGGGAACGGGCGCTGTGGCGCCATCTGACCGTGGATTTGCAGGTGCCCGTGGTGGGGCCGTTTTGGGGATCTGACCCGGACGAACGCTGGCAGGAGTCATCGCTGGCGGTGGTGCTATCCCTGCCACAAGCCCGTCAGCTGTCTGCTCGTTTTGGCCAGAATGCCCTCTACTGGGTGGAGGATGGTCAGCTCTGGCTGGTGCCAGTATTGACGGATAAATCAGCAGTTTGTCTGGGCAATATTGAATCCTTCTGGATTGCCAGAAACCTTGCCTGATGAAAGAATGAACACCTTCATGCATCTGAAAGGAATCAAATCATGCTGGATCTCCTGCCCGACCTCTGCGATCAACATGGCGACTTGCTGCAAGTAGCCGACCCGGTGTTTCAGGATTTTGGCGGCAAGGCCATCTTCTATGGTCGCGCCGTAACGCTCTCCTGTTATGAAGACAACAGTCTGGTGCGGGATCTGGTGACCCGCCCCGGTCACGGCAAGGTGATGGTGATCGATGGTGGCGGCTCGCTGCGCCGTGCGCTGCTCGGCGATCAACTGGCAGTCAAGGCGGTGGAGCAGGGTTGGGAGGGGATCCTGATCCACGGCGCGGCGCGGGATGTGGCTACCTTGGCGACATTGGCGCTCGGGGTCAAGGCGCTGGCGGCCTGTCCGGTCAAGACCGAGAAGCGAGGATTGGGAGAGCTGGGGGCTGTGGTCAGCTTTGCCGGGGTGACCATCCACGAAGGGGATTACGTCTATGCGGATCGCAACGGCGTGGTGGTGAGTGCCACGCCGCTGATCTGATTCAGAAGTTGAAACCGACCCCCAGGCTCAGCGCCTGATCGGCAGTGATGGCGCTGACCCCGTAGTTGGCGGTGAGGGAGAGTCTGGGGGTCAGCAGCAGGCTGGAGTTGAGCTCCAGCAGGGTGCTGGCCTTGTTGAGATCAAGATGCTTGATCTGGCTGCCGATATTGAATGCCGGAGAGAGCTGGTAGCGTACCCCCGAACTCATATTGAAACCGGATGTGCGATTTTGATCCGCCACTGCCGGGCCCGCTTCCATAAAGAGGGTTACATCATCCACCACCGGATATTGATAGCCACTATTGACCAGCCAGAGATCAAAACTGTCGCTGTGATGGCTATGGCCATTGAGCAGCACACCCGAGTAACTTTTGACATAGAGAGACGGGTTGGATTGCGGCTGAACCACTGCCCAGTCGGCGGCCTGTGCGGCCATGCTGGCGCAGGTTGCAAGCAGTGTGATGATGAGTGATTTGACCATTCGTTTCCCCTCCCTGGGTCCGGAACTGAGCCTAAGCATGGCACATGCCAGCTGGTAGTAAAGTGAAGGGAGATCACAATAAAATCCTTTGGCATGGGCGTCAGCCATGATAAACAGGCTGCCGTATTGATGGCTCTAATCATTAAGAGGTGAATCCATGAACAAGAAACTGACTCTGCTGGCCGCGCTGGCACTGGGAGGCTGCGCAATGGCAACAGGTTCCAGCATGGCTCAACTGCAAGCATCCAGCTGGCAGCTGCAAGGCGCCACAGGCGATACCTTCACCCTGCAAGTGGTCGACGGCAAGGTGGCGGGCAAGGGCGGCTGCAACCGCTATTTTGGCGGTATCACCAAGCAGGGTGACGGTGTCTTGACGCTGGGCGCCATGGGCTCCACTCGCATGATGTGCATCGGCGACGCCATGAACAAAGAGACCGAGTTCCTGCAAAAGCTGGAGAAGGTGGCAACCTACTCCATCAACGGCAACCAGCTGACTCTGAGCGATGCCAACAAGGCGGCCCTGCTCACCTTTAACGCTGTGCCTGCTGCCAAATAAGGCACGCGTTTGTCTGATTGCCCCGACAGCGCTGACTGTGCTGGCGGGTCAAACGCTCTGATACGCCCTCCCTCTGGAGGGCGTCTGTTTATCTGCGATGAACCCTGTGTGGTCGTCCGCAACGGTTGTTCACTCGTCGATTCTCCAGTCAGCCCGGTTTGATACCAGAACCTCGTATCTTCGCTTCGGTACGCATCTTGATCATTTCAATGATTCTTGTATAGTTGAAATGAAAGGTCACACCAAGGGGAGTGAAGATGAACAAAGAGATGGCCACCAAGGTCTTTGAATCGCTGGCATCCGGCATCCGGCTCGATGTATGGCGGCTGCTGGTGAAGGCCGGGCTGGAGGGGCGGGTCGCCGGTGAACTGGCCAGCGAGCTCGATATTGCCCCCAATACCCTCTCGTTTCACCTCAAGGCGATGCTCAACACCGGTCTGCTGTCGGTGGAGCAGGAGGGGCGCTTTCTGCGCTACCGCGCCAATATTCCCCTGATGCTGGATGTGATCGCCTACCTTACCGAGGAGTGCTGCGCCGGTCATCCTGAGGCGTGCGGCGTGATGCGTGCCGAGTCAGCCTGCTCCCCCCATGTTCTGCCTGCGCAGCCCTGCTGCAACAAGGAGTAATGCCATGTCCTCCATTCAGATTTTTGATCCCGCCCTCTGCTGCTCCAGCGGTGTCTGCGGTACCGAGGTTGATCAGGCACTGGTCACCTTCGCAGCCGACCTTGCCTGGGCCAAGGAGCAGGGAGTTGCCATCGAGCGTTTCAATCTGGCCCAGCAGCCGATGCAATTTGCCGAGACACCTGCCGTCAGCGCTTTTCTGACCCACGCCGGGGAGGAGGGGTTGCCGCTGGTGCTGGTGGAGGGACAGGTGGTGTTGACCGGCCGTTATCCGAGCCGCAGCGAGCTGGCCCGTTATGCCGGGCTGCCTGCGCCGCAAGCGGCCATCAAGGGGATCGTCAAAGGCGGCTGCTGCTCTGGCAGCGGTTGCTGCTGAGTCGTGACGCACCATTCGGGAGAGGCTATGTATCATTTTCTGACCAATCCACCGCCGTTTCTCTTTTTCACCGGCAAGGGCGGGGTGGGCAAGACCTCGCTGGCCTGCGCCAGTGCGGTGGCGCTGTGTGATATTGGCAAGCGGGTGCTGCTGGTGAGCACAGACCCTGCCTCCAACGTGGGGCAGGTGTTTGCCACCGAGATCGGCAATCGCGTCACCGCCATCGCCGCTGTGCCCGGTTTGTCGGCGCTGGAGATAGATCCCCCCGCGGCGGCCAAAGCTTATCGGGAGCGGATTGTCGGGCCGGTGCGCGGCAAGTTGCCCGAGAGCGTGGTGCGCAGCATCGAGGAGCAGCTCTCCGGCGCCTGCACCACCGAGATCGCCGCCTTTGACGAATTCACCGCCCTGCTGACCGACCAAACGCTGCTGGCGGAGTATGACCATATCGTCTTTGATACGGCCCCAACCGGCCACACCATCCGGCTGCTGCAACTGCCGGGCGCCTGGAGCGAATTTCTGGAACAGGGCAAGGGGGATGCCTCCTGCCTCGGCCCGCTGGCGGGGCTGGAGAAACAGCGCAGCCAGTATGCCGAGGCGTTCGCCGCCCTGGCTGATGCTGCCAGCACCCGCTTGGTGCTGGTGGCGCGCGCCCAGCAATCCACTCTGCGGGAAGTGGCTCGCACCCACGAAGAGCTGGCCGCCATCGGCTTGTTGAATCAGCAGTTGGTGATCAATGGCCTCTTCCCCGAAGGCGCCATTGCCGGAGATCCGCTGGCAATGGCGCTCTGGCAGCGTGAGCAACAGGCTCTCGCCCAGATGCCGCAGGGGATCAAGGGGTTGGCGCAGGATCATATCCCGCTGCTGGCCACCAATCTGGTGGGGCTCGACAGTTTGCGGCTGTTGCTGCAATCAGAGGGAACAACCGCCCAATCTCCGACAGTACAGTCTACAGCCAAGCAAGCCCAGCCCGAGTTGAGTTCGCTGGTGGACGAGCTGGCCGCCGACGGTCACGGCCTCATCATGCTGATGGGCAAGGGCGGGGTGGGCAAAACCACGCTGGCGGCCGCCGTGGCGGTGGAGCTGGCCAGCCGCGGTCTGCCGGTGTACCTCACCACCTCGGATCCCGCCGCGCACCTGAGTGAGACCCTGGCAGGTAGCCTGCATCATCTGGAGG
>NZ_QAJD01000065.1:96132-119956 GCF_003061465.1 Aeromonas sp. HMWF017 | reverse complement strand
TGCTGAAAGGCTGGGGTATCCATGATGGTAGACCTCAAGGTGATGGCCTACTTCAAGATTAGCCTTTCAACACATAATTGGGACAGAGCCTTTGTTTTCTGGTTGTCGGGAAGATCAGACCCCGACGTGGAACGCCTGTTTGAGGTTGCGGATAAACTCCGCATCCCGACAGAGGGTTTTGCCCGGGCTGTCGGAGATCTTGGCGACCGGGCCGCCATTGCACTCGATCAGCTTGAAGACGATGTTCATCGGGCTGACACCGGGCAGATCGCAGGTGAGCTTGGTGCCGATGCCGAAGCTGGTATTGATGCGGCCACGGAAGTGGCGGAACAGCTGCACTGCCTTGTCGAGGTTGAGCCCGTCGGAGAAGACCAGCGTCTTGTCGGTAGGATCGATGCCGAGCCGCTGATAGTGGCTGATCGCCTTCTCGCCCCACACTACGGGATCGCCGGAGTCGTGGCGCAAGCCCTGATAGCTGCTGGCCAGCTCGAAGTCGAAGTCCCGCAGGAAGGCATCCATGGTGATGCAGTCGGTCAGGGCGATGCCGAGATGGTCGGTGAACTCGTCCAGCCAGCTGGTGAGGGCGGCGCGCTGGCTGTGCTCCAGTGGGAAGCCGAGCTGCTGGTGTGCCTGGAACCACTCATGGGCCTGAGTGCCGACCGCAGGCAGCTTGTACTTCTGCGCCAGCATGTAGTTGCTGGTGCCGCGAAACGCCGGCAGCCGCTCCTTGAGGCGACCCACTACCGCATCCTGTACCGCGTGAGAGAAGCGGCGGCGGGTGCCGAAGTCGATGAGGTTGAACTCGCTCATCTCGTCGCTGCTCAGCTCCCGTTCCAGCTTGTCGATCTTCTGATCGAGCCGCTCCAGCGCATGGCGGACGCCGAACTGGGGATAGCGGAAGCGGTTGCGCATCTCGCTGATGATGGCGAGCACCGGGATCTCCCACAGGATCACATCCTGCCAGGGCCCCTCGACCCGCACATTGATGCGGCCATCCTGCTCGAACACTTTGAGCAGGGAGGCGTCGAGCGGCTTGCGGCGCAGGTGGTCGAGGTAGTCAGGGGTGAAGAAGGGACGCTCGGCCAGAAAATCGAGCTCTGGCTTGGTCAGTCGCAGGGAACCGGCGAGGCGCAGTTGCTCCTCGATCTGCCCCATCATGGGCAGCAGATCCTCTTCATTGCGGCTGTGAAACTCGGCTACCACCTCGGCATCCGGATAGCGATGGAACACCGCCTGCTGCATATGCAGTTTGTAGGCATCGGTGTCGAGCAGGCTGGTGAGGATTGGGGGCATATCAGGCTCCTCGCAGACTGGTGAGCACGATGGTGCTCCCCTGCCGCATATGTAACGTGCAGGCATCGGTGTCGAGCAGGCTGGTAAGAATCGGTGGCATATCAGGCGTCCAGCAGGCGTTGTACATCGATCAGGGTTTGGGCCAGTTCGGCGCCAGCCTCGATCATCTGGGTGTGGGCGCTGGCAACCGTCGCGGGTGCAATGCCACGGCAGGCATCGAGATGGACGATTACCCGGAAACCGGCGCGGCGCAGTTGCAGCACGCTGGTTTTGACACAGTAGTCGGTGGCAAGGCCGCCGACCAGTACGGTATCGACCTGGCGGGCTTGCAGGAATTCGATGAGTCCGGTGCTGCGCCGTTCGGCCAGGTCGTGGAAGCAGGTGCCATAGGGATGCAGATCAGGCTCGACCCCCTTCCAGACGAAGAAGTCATAGTCGATGGGTGAGGGCAGGCCGTCGAGCAGCTCGAAGCCCTTGCTGCCCGGTACGCAGTGCACCGGCCAAGTGAGGTCGGCGTTGGGCAGATCCAGCGGCAACAGCATGCCTGCGGGGTCAGAGACGGCCCAGTCGGCATTGGCAGGGTGAGAGTCCTTGCTGCCGATCCGCAGCGTGGCGAGGGTGGCCTGAGCGTTGAGCGCAGCCACAATATCATCACCGCCCGCGACGGGCAGTTCGTTCGGGCAGAGGGGGGTAAAGCCCTTCTGCGCATCAATATCCAGGCTGGCGACGGTTCCCATGATTGGCTCCTGCACATACTATTCGTGTGATATTATCTACCAAACATTAATGGAAGGCGAGCAGGGCGATCGGCATGCTGAGAATGAGTCTGGATATGGTGGTGCTGCGGTTGCATGAGGAGCGGCTCGAGCTGCTGCTCGAGACCCGCGATCGCCCCCCCTTTGCCCACTGCTGGCAACTGCCGGCGCTGCGCATCGACGAGACCCGGGATCGGGATCTGGATGCCGCCCAGCGCCGTCTGCTGGCGGAGTGGGGGCTCGGTCACTGCTACAGCGAGCAGGTCTGCACCCTCGGCAATCTGGAGCGGGATCCCCGCGGCTGGTCCACGACCCTGGTCTATCTCTGCCTGGTGGATCCGGAAGTGGAAGCGATCCACGGCTGCTGGCATCCACTCGCCAACCTGCCGGGGCTGAGCCTCGCCTTCGACCATGTCCAGCTCATCGCCAAGGGGCTGGAGCGGCTGCGGATCAAGAGCCGTTACAGCACCCTGCCGCTGCAACTGCTGGGGCCCGAGTTCACCCTCTCAGAGGTGCAGCGCGCCTTCGAAATCATCCTGCAAACACCCATGAATACGGCGGCATTTCGCAAGCGGATCCATCGCGCCGACATTCTGGTGGATACCGGCCGCAAGCGCACCGGCAAACAGCGTCCCGCTATCCTCTACCGGCTGGAGAGCCCCTGCTGCGTGATGTTCGATCAGGTGATGCACGGAGCGGAAGCATGAGTGAGACCGGCGTGCACAAGGTGCTGGTGAGTGCCTGCCTGCTGGGTCAGCCGGTGCGTTACGACGGTCAGAGCAAGGGGATCGTCAGCGACTGGCTGAGTGAGCTGGGTGCCGAGGGGCGGGTGCTGGCCTTCTGCCCCGAAGTGGCTGGCGGTTTGCCGACCCCGCGCCCTCCTGCCGAGCGGCAGGGCGAGCGGGTAGTGACGGCGAGCGGGCTGGATGTGACTGCCGAGTTTGATCGCGGCGCCGAGCTGGCGCTGGAAATCTGTCAGACGCAGGGCATTCGCTTGGCCTTGCTGAAAGAGGGGAGCCCCTCATGTGGCAGCGGCCGTATCTATAACGGCCGCTTCGAAGGTGTTTCTGTGGCGAGCGAGGGCAAGACCACTGCCCTGCTGCGCCGCCACGGGATTGTGGTCTTTTCCGAAGATCAGTTGGCCGAGTTGGCCTCGGCACTCTCTTTGGATTCATCCCCGGATTTGGCGGCAACCGGCAGCGGTGACTGACCGCTCTGCCACCCCTCCAGCACCTCGTCCTTCTCCTGCCAGCGCTGGTTTAGCCACTCCTGAAAACCGCGTTTGAACTGCTTGTCGTTGAAGTAATCTCCTATCAGTTGTTCATTCACCGGCAGCTCCTCAATCCGCACCTGAATGCGTTTTACCCGTCCCATCAGGAAGTCCTTGAACGGGGTCTCGGCGTTGTCCGGATAGCGGATGGTGACGTTGATCAGGCTGTCGAACTGCTCGCCCATGGCCGCCAGTGTAAAGGCCAGTCCTGCCGCTTTGGGCGGCATCAGGTGACGATAGCGGGAGCGGGCCGCATCCCGTTTCTGCTCGGTGAAACGGGTTCCTTCCACGAAGTTGATGACGGTAGTGGGGATGTGGCGAAACTTCTCGCAGGCGTTGCGGGTGGTCTCGATATCCTTGCCGCGCAGGTGCGGATTTCTTAACAGAAATTCTCGCGAATAGCGGCGCATAAAGGGCATATCGAGCCCCCAGCAGGCGAGCCCCAACAGCGGGATGTAGATCAGCTCGTGCTTCATAAAGAACTTGGGCACCGGCAGCCGGTCGCGGAACAGGTGGCCGAGCACCACGATATCGGTCCAGCTCATGTGATTGCTGATGATGAGATACCAGCCATCCTTGCGCAGCTTGGTATTGTCCTCCACCTGCCAGTCAATACGGGTGGTGAGGCGGATCACCAGCGCATTGCAGGCCAGCCATAGACGCATGAAGCGGTTGTTGAGCCGGCTGCAGGCGCGGCTAAAGGTCGGGATCGGCAGCAGCAGTTTGGCCAGCGACACCAGCAGGATCAGGCTGGCGCACAAGGCGGTGAAAAGGATGGTCAGGCCTGCGCTGATGATCAGCACCAGCGGGCCGGGAAGCAGGGATAGCATGAATGTTTACTGCGCCTTGGTTGCCAGCAGTTGGCTCAGGGTCTGGTCCTTTTCGTGCCAGATCCCGTTCAACCACTGTTGAAACTCTTGTTGGAACTCGGGGTCATTGAAGTAATCCCCCACCAGCTTGCGGTCGATCGGCAAATAGCGGACCTGAACCTTGATTTGCCCGACCCGGCCACACATGAAGTCCCAGTAGCTGGGGATGCCGTCCGGATAGGCGATGGTGACATCCACCAGTTGATGCAACTGATCACCCATGGCGGCCAGAGTAAAGGCGATGCCCCCCGCTTTCGGGAGCAGCAGATGACGATAGGGCGAGCCCTGCTTCTGATGCTTGCTGCCGGTGAAGCGGGTGCCTTCGACGAAGTTCATCACACTCACCGGAATGTGGCGGAACCTGGCGCAGGCCTTACGGGTCGTTTCAATATCTTTTCCCTTCAGATGGGGATGTTTTTCCAGAAATTTTCTGGAATATCGCCGCATGAAGGGGAAGTCGAGCGCCCACCATGCCAGACCGAGAAAAGGTACCCAAATCAGCTCTTTCTTGAGGAAAAACTTCAGGAAGGGGATTTTTTGGTTAAAAACCCGCTGCAGTACCAGTATGTCGACCCAGGATTGATGGTTGGCAATCACCATATACCACTCATTCCGGCGCCCTTTGTCCACTCCGACCACCTCGAAAGGGGTTTTGATGATGGTTTTCTGGATCAGATTGTTGAAACCGATCCAGCAGCTGGCACAGCCATCGAGCAGCCAGTTGCAGAGGGTGCGCCACCCCTTGAGGGGGAGCAGGAGCTTGAGCAGACCCAGCGAGAAGATGGGGACAAACCAGAAGAGGGTGTTGAAAAAATAGAGCAGGGTGGAGAGGCTGCCGCGCAGTCGCTCTGTCAGCTTGTTGGGCATGAGTCGGGTCCGTCTTGCTGTCGATAAAGGGCCATCAAGTGGTCAGATCTGTGGCCATAATATCAGCCGATGGCCCGTGAGACCATTCAGAGCCGTTACGGGGGTTGGACTCACCCTTTCCCGTCAGTCAACTGCTGCGCAGCCGCGACAGCAGCCGATCCATGGCGCGATAACCGAGCGCCTCAATAAGATGCTCCTTGCCGATGGCGGGTTGCCCGGCCAGATCGGCGATGGTGCGTGACACCCGCAGGATGCGATGCCAGGCCCGGATGCTGAGCCCCAGCTTCTGGATGGCGTTCTCCAAAAACTCGGCATCTTGCGGCGATAATCGGCAAATATCTTCGATTTCACGACTATCCAGCAGATTGTTGAGCTTGCCATTACGGCTGAGCATCCGCTCTCGCGCCGCCAGCACCCGATCGCGGATCTGCTGGCTCGACTCCCCCCGCTCCGCCTTGCCGGTCAGACTCCCCTTGGGCAGCAGCGGCACCTCCACCGTCAGGTCGAAGCGATCGAGAAAAGGGCCGGAGAGTTTGCCGAGGTAGCGCAAGATCTGATCCGGGCTTGAGCGGGTCTGGCCGTCGCCATAGTGGCCACAGGGGCTGGGATTCATGGCACCCACCAGCTGAAAGCGGGCGGGAAAATCCACCTGACGGGCGGCCCGGCTGATGGTGATGTGGCCCGTCTCCAGCGGCTCGCGCAAGGAGTCGAGCACCTTGCGCTCGAACTCGGGCAATTCATCCAGAAACAGCACCCCGTTGTGGGCCAGGGATATTTCGCCGGGCCGCGGGTGGCTGCCGCCTCCCACCAGCGCCACTGCCGAGGCACTGTGGTGCGGCGTGCGGTACGGCCTGTGGTGCCAGTGACCGGCGCGTGGGGTGAGGCCACCGATGGAGTGGATGGCGGCGGTCTGCTGCGCCTCCTGTTCGCTCAGCGGTGGCAAGATGCCGGGCAAGCGGCTCGCCAGCATGCTCTTGCCGGTGCCGGGCGGGCCGATGAACAGCAGGTTGTGACTGCCGGCGGCGGCGATCTCCAGCGCCCGCTTGGCCTGAGACTGGCCGATCACATCCTGCAGGTCCGGCACATCGGGCAGGCTCTCCGCACTTTGGGGATCCGGCAGCGGCAGTTCGTATTGTCCTGCCAGCCAGGCGGTGACGGCCAGCAGTTGGTGGGCGGTGCGCACCTCGGCATCCTGAATGAGAGAGGCTTCCGGGCCGTTCTCTCGCGGTACCAGCAGGGTGCGCCCCGCATCCCGGCAGGCGAGTACGGCAGGCAGTACCCCGAGCACGGGACGAATTTCGCCGGTCAGGGCCAACTCCCCCAAAAATTCGTGATCGAGCAGGTATTTTGCCGGTATCTGCTTGGAAGCGGCGAGAATGCCGATGGCGATGGCCAGATCGAAGCGGCCCCCCTCCTTGGGCAGATCGGCGGGGGCCAGATTGACGGTGATGTGTTTGCTCGGGAACTCGAAATTGCCGTTGAGCAGGGCGCTGCGCACCCGATCCCGCGACTCTTTCACCGAGGTTTCCGGCAGGCCGACCATGTTGAAGGCGGGCAGGCCGTTGGAGAGGTGAACTTCCACTGTAACTTGCGGGGCCGCGATCCCGAGGCTGGCACGGCTATAAACCACAGCTAATGACATAAATCCCGTCCTTGAGTTGATATATGTTCTGACTAACTGCTTGTTGTTGGTTTTTTATTCCAGAGTTCCGGCTGGGGAATAGCCAAAATCAGTGGGTTGTCACAGAAAAAAGGCTTGCCCAATAAAAATCACCGTGCTAGTTCTAATAGCCATTCGCGGTAGAAACCGCCCCAATTTCACAGGATTTCTGGTTGTAACTATGAACATGGCCTCCCGTTTCGTCAGCATTATTGTGGTCCTAGTGGTGATTATTATCTCACCGCTCGGGGCTCGTTTAGCTGCACGGAACAAGGGATAGACCCACCACCGGACAGAACGAAACAAGCGACCCCCGAGCCTCACAGCTCGGGGGTTTTTTTTTCGACCAAAGGACAGGATTTTCCACATGAACGGCGCGCAGTTTTTGGTACAGGCTCTCAAGAAACAGGGTGTGACCCAGGTGTTTGGTTACCCGGGCGGGGCCATCATGCCGGTCTACGATGCTCTGTATGACGGTGGTCTGGCCCATCAGCTCTGCCGCCACGAGCAGGGCGCCGCCATGGCGGCGGTCGGTTATGCCCGCGCCTCCGGTCAGGTGGGCGTCTGCATCGCTACCTCCGGCCCCGGCGCCACCAATCTGGTGACCGGTCTGGCGGAGGCGCTGCTCGACTCGGTACCGTTAGTGGCCATCAGCGGTCAGGTGCCCTGTTCCGCCATCGGCACCGATGCGTTTCAGGAGGTCGACGTGCTCGGCATGTCCCTCTCCTGCACCAAGCACTCCTTTATGGTGACGGACGTGGCTGATTTGCCTCAGGTGATTGCCGAGGCTTTCGCTATCGCCACCGAAGGGCGCCCCGGTCCTGTGCTGATCGATCTCCCCAAGGATGTGCAGTTGGCCGCCGTGCCTGCCCAGAGCCCGCTGTTTGCGGTGGCAGAGCCGGAGGCGCTCAACCCCTCGGAGCTGGCCGCGGCTCGCACCCTGCTGGCCGCCGCCGAGCGTCCGGTGCTCTACGTCGGCGGTGGGGTGGGCATGGCTAACGCTGAGCAGCAATTGCGCGAGTTTGCCGTCGTTACCGGCATGCCTGCGGTCACCACTCTCAAGGGGATTGGTGTGCTCGACCCCGACAGCCCCGTTTATCTGGGCATGCTCGGCATGCACGGCACCAAGGCGGCCAACTATGCGGTGCAGCAGTGCGATCTGCTGCTGGTGGTGGGCGCCCGTTTCGATGATCGGGTGACCGGCAAGCTGGAGGAGTTCGCCCCCGAGGCCAAGGTGATCCACCTCGATGTGGATGCCGCCGAGTTCGGCAAGCGCCGCGCCGCCGAGGTGGGTATCACCACGGATCTCAAGCAGGTGTTGCCACGCCTCGCCATGACTCTCGACATCGCCCCCTGGAGTGAACACTGCGCCGCCATGGCCCGCGAATATGCGTTTCGCTACGACCATCCGGGTCAGGCCATTTATGCCCCGGCTCTGCTCAAACAGCTATCTGCCAAGTTGCCGGAGAGCAGCGTGGTGGCATGCGACGTGGGTCAGCACCAGATGTGGGTGGCCCAGCACATGCGCTTCACCAGCCCGCGCAACCACCTCTCCAGCGCCGGTCTCGGCACCATGGGTTTCGGCCTGCCCGCCGCCATCGGCGCCAAGATGTCGCGCCCGGAGGATGAAGTGGTGCTGGTGAGCGGTGACGGCTCTTTCATGATGAACGTGCAGGAACTCGGTACCATCCGCCGCGCCCAACTCAAGGTGAAGATGGTGCTGCTGGATAACCAGCGCCTCGGCATGGTGCGCCAGTGGCAGGAGCTGTTCTTCGACGGCCGCTACAGCGAGACCATCCTCTCCGACAACCCCGACTTCGTCGCCCTGGCTGCCGCCTTCGGCATCCCCGGCGAAACCATCACATGCAAGGAGCAGATAGCCGGCGCCCTCGATCGCCTGCTGGCAAGCGAGAGTGCCTACCTGCTGCATGTGGCCATTTCAGAGGAAGAAAACGTCTGGCCCCTGGTTCCGCCGGGAGTCGCCAACCACCAGATGATGGAGCAACGCCCATGAACCCGCACACCCTTGCCCAGCCAGCATTTGCACAGCACACCCTGCATATCCACGCCCAGCCCAGACCCGAAGTGATGGAGCGGGTGCTGCGGGTGGTGCGCCACCGCGGCTTCAATCTCTGCGCCTTGAATATGGAGCAGGATTGCCAACAGCTGCGGATCACGGTTACTGTCGAGTCGGTGCGTCCCATCCAGCAGTTGTGGAGCCAGCTGGTGAAGCTGGTGGACGTCTCCCGGGTCGATGCACTGGAACAGCAACCCCGGATCAGAGCTTAAGGAGCAAAGCCAATGTCACAGCCTTCCCAATCCGCCACTCACCCGCAATACATCTGGTTCAACGGCACACTGGTGCCCTGGCAGGATGCCCAGGTGCACGTGATGAGCCACGCCCTGCACTACGGCTCCTCGGTGTTTGAGGGGGTGCGCGCCTACGACACACCCAAGGGCACCTGCATCTTCCGTCTGCAGGAGCACACCCGCCGCCTGTTCGACTCCGCCAAGATCTACTGGATGGACGTCCCCTACAGCGAGTCCGAAGTTAATGAAGCCTGCCGCACCGTGGTGCGCGAGAACGGCCTGAAGAGCGGCTATCTGCGCCCGCTGGCCTTTGTCGGCAACGTGGGGCTGGGGCTGCATCCGCCGCTGGATGCCAAGGCTGACCTGATGGTGGCGGCCCTGCCGTGGGGCGCCTATCTGGGGGAAGAGGGACTGAAAAACGGGGTGGATGTCTGCGTCACCTCGTGGAACCGGCTCGCTCCCAACACCATCCCCACCGGCGCCAAGGCGGGTGGCAACTATCTCTCCTCCCAGCTGATCAGCCGCGAGGCCAAACGCAACGGCTTCGCCGAGGGGCTGGCGCTGGACGTGAACGGCTATCTGAGCGAAGGGGCGGGGGAGAACCTGTTCCTGGTGAAGAACGGCGTGCTGTTTACCCCGCCCGCCACCGCCGCCATCCTGCCCGGCATCACCCGTGACACCATCATGACGCTGGCCCGTGATCTGGGTTACGAGGTGCGCGAGCAGGCGCTGCCCCGCGAGGCGCTCTATGTCGCAGACGAGATCTTTATGACCGGCACCGCCGCCGAGGTGACCCCGGTGCGCTCCGTCGATCGGATGAAGGTGGGTGCTGGCAGCCGTGGCCCGGTGACCGAGCAGCTGCAGAACGCCTTCTTCGGCCTGTTCAATGGCAAGACCGAGGACAAGTGGGACTGGCTGACGCCCGTCAACGATTGATGAGAGAGGGGAGGCACTGTGCCTCCCCGAGTCGCTTCCGGTCAGGGCGCTGCGCGGTGCCCTCACCAGGATCGATTCCCGATCCGAGAGTCACTTTTTCATTTCCAAAGATAATGAGCCCATATGGGCATTCAGGGAGTAGAGACATGCCGAAGTTGAGATCCGCCACCACCACTCACGGACGTAACATGGCTGGGGCCCGTGCCCTGTGGCGTGCCACCGGAATGACCGATCAGGATTTCGGCAAACCCATCATTGCCGTGGTCAACTCCTTCACCCAGTTCGTACCGGGCCACGTCCACCTCAAGGATCTGGGCCAGCTGGTGGCGCGCGAAATCGAAGCTGCCGGCGGCGTCGCCAAGGAGTTCAACACCATCGCCGTGGATGACGGCATCGCCATGGGTCACGGCGGCATGCTCTACTCCCTGCCATCGAGGGAGCTGATCGCCGACTCGGTGGAGTACATGGTCAACGCCCACTGCGCCGATGCCATGGTCTGCATCTCCAACTGCGACAAGATTACCCCGGGGATGCTGATGGCCGCCCTGCGCATCAACATTCCGGTGATCTTCGTCTCCGGCGGCCCGATGGAAGCGGGCAAGACCAAGCTCTCCGACCAGATCATCAAGCTGGACCTGGTGGACGCCATGATCCAGGGCGCCGACCCCAAGGTGTCGGACGCCCAGAGCGAACAGGTGGAGCGCAGTGCCTGCCCTACTTGCGGCTCCTGCTCCGGCATGTTTACCGCCAACTCCATGAACTGCCTGACCGAGGCGCTCGGCCTCTCCCAGCCGGGCAACGGCTCCATGCTGGCAACCCACGCCGATCGCGAGCAGCTGTTCAAGTTGGCGGGTCAGCGCATCGTGACTTTGGCCAAGCGCTGGTATGAACAGGATGACGAGACCGCCCTGCCGCGCAATATCGCCACCCAGGCGGCGTTCGAGAACGCCATGGCGCTCGATATCGCCATGGGCGGCTCTACCAATACCGTGCTGCACCTGCTGGCGGCGGCGCAGGAGGCGGGCGTCGACTTCACCATGGCCGATATCGACCGCATGTCCCGCAAGGTGCCCCAGCTCTGCAAGGTGGCACCCTCCACCCAGAAGTACCATATGGAAGATGTACACCGCGCCGGCGGCGTGGTCGCCATTCTGGGTCAGCTGGAAAAAGCGGGTCTGGTGCATGGGGATACCCGTACCGTGCTGGGTTGCTCCCTCGTCGAACAGCTCAATGAATATGACGTCAGCCGCCAGCCGAGTCAGGAGGTGGTGGACTTCTACCGCGCTGGCCCGGCCGGCATCCGCACCACCAAGGCGTTCAGTCAGGATTGCCGCTGGCCGGAGCTGGATCTGGACCGCGCTGAAGGGTGCATCCGCTCGCTGGATAACGCCTACAGCCAGGAGGGCGGTCTGGCGGTGCTCTCAGGTAACCTCGCGGTCAACGGCGCCATCGTCAAGACTGCCGGGGTGGATGAGGAGAACCTCACCTTCCGTGGCCCTGCCCGGGTGTTCGAGAGTCAGGAGAGCGCGGTGAACGGCATCCTCGACGGTACCGTGAAAGCGGGCGAGGTGGTGGTGATCCGCTACGAAGGGCCGAAAGGGGGCCCGGGCATGCAGGAGATGCTCTATCCCACCACCTATTTGAAATCCATGGGATTGGGCAAGGCGTGTGCCCTGATTACCGACGGCCGCTTCTCCGGCGGCACCTCGGGTCTCTCCATTGGCCACGTCTCGCCGGAGGCCGCTTCCGGCGGCACCATAGGTCTGGTGGAGGATGGCGACATCATCAGCATCAACATCCCGGCCCGCAGCATGGTGCTGGAGGTGGCCGACAGCGTGCTGGCCGCCCGCCGTATCGCCGTAGAGGCTCGGGGCTGGAAGCCGCTCGATCGTCAGCGTCAGGTCTCCTTTGCCCTGCGCGCCTACGCCATGTTCGCCACCAGCGCCGATAAAGGCGCGGTGCGCGATCGCTCGATGCTGGGGGAATAAATCATGGTCTCTGCGGCGGATTATCTACGCAAGGTGTTGCTCTCCCCCGTCTATGAGGCGGCGCGGGTTACCCCCCTGCAAACCCTGAAGAAACTTTCCGAGCGGCTCGGCAACCATGTCAGCCTGAAGCGGGAGGATCTGCAACCAGTCCACTCCTTCAAGCTGCGCGGCGCCTACCACAAGATCGCTACCCTGACCGAGGAGCAGAAGGAGCGCGGCGTCATCGCCGCCTCTGCCGGCAACCACGCGCAGGGGGTCGCCCTGTCGGCGGCCAAGCTCGGCATCAAGGCGATCATCGTGATGCCCAACACCACGCCAGATATCAAGATCGACGCGGTGCGCCGTCAGGGCGGCAACGTCATGCTGTTTGGCAACAGCTTCGACGAGGCCTACGGCGAGAGTCGCCGTCTCGCCGAGCTGGAGGGTTACACCCTGATCCCGCCGTTTGACGACGTCGAGGTGATTGCGGGGCAAGGCACCATCGGCAAGGAGCTGCTGGAGCAGGATACCCACCTCACTCACGTGTTCGTGCCGGTGGGCGGCGGTGGGTTGGCCGCCGGGGTGGCGGTCTATATCAAGCAGCTGCTGCCGGATGTGAAGGTGATCGGGGTGGAGGCTGAAGGATCCGCCTGTCTCAAGGCAGCCATGGCTGCTGGCGAGCCGGTCAATCTGGAGCGGGTCTCGCTGTTTGCCGACGGGGTGGCGGTCAAGCGCATCGGCGAGGAGACCTTCCGCCTCTGCAACCAGTACCTGGACGAGGTGGTGACCGTCTCCAACGACCAGATCTGCGCCGCGTTGAAAGATATCTTCGACGACTGCCGCGCCATTGCCGAGCCGTCGGGGGCCCTGTCGCTGGCGGGCCTCAAGGCCTACAGCGAGCGGGAGCAGGTCAGGGGTGGCCGGATGGCAGCCATTCTGTCCGGCGCCAACGTCAACTTCCACAGCCTGCGCTACGTGTCGGAGCGCTGCGAGATTGGCGAGAAGCGTGAGGGTATGCTGGCGGTGACCATCCCCGAGCGCAAGGGGGCTTTCCTCGACTTCTGCCGTCAGCTCGGGCCGCGCATGGTGACCGAGTTCAACTACCGCTACGCCGATGCCGAGCAGGCGTCGCTGTTCGTCTCGGTGCGTCTCACCGGCGGTGACGAGGAGCTGGGTCAGATCATCGATCAGCTCGGTGGCAACGGCTACCCGGTGGTCAACATGACCGAGAGCGAGCTGGCCAAGAACCACGTGCGCTACATGATAGGCGGCCGCCCGGCTCGGCCCCTCGGTGAACGTCTCTACAGCTTCAAGTTTCCGGAGCAGCCGGGCGCCCTGATGCGCTTCCTCGAGACTCTGGGCTGTCGCTGGAACATCAGCCTGTTCCACTACCGCAACCACGGTGCCGACTACGGCCGGGTGCTCTGCGCCTTCGAGCTGCCTGACGAGGACGTGGCCGCCTTCCACGACTACCTGCGCGAGATTGGCTACGGCTGGAAAGAGGTGAGCGACGACCCCGCCTACCGGCTGTTCCTGGCCAGTTGAGTAAGGGGGTTGCAACAACTCATCAGGAGGGAGGCGTTATGCCTCCCTTTTCTATTGCTGCGTGTGGATAGGTCCACTCCGTACGACGCAACGTCATGGTTTAACTGACAAAACAGTGTGAATAGGTACACAGGTGATTTTTACGCCTGATATTGCTGGCAAGCTCACACTCCTGATGGCTTGGTCATTTGAGGCTGCGTTCGGATGGGATACCCTGAATAGCGGAGAGGCCGCCTGACGGCTTCACACAGGGAAAGTGCGCACTCAGGCGCCCATAACGACTTATTGCAGAGGCGAAAATATGAATAAATCCATGCTTGCCGTATTGGTCAGTGGTTTGCTGGCGGCCGGAGCCGTGCAGGCCGCCGCTCAGGACAATACCTGGTATGTCGGTGGCAAGGCCGGTTGGTCCAATTACTATGGCGTTGACCACAACCAGTATGCCGAGTCGATTGCCCAGACGTTGGGTAATACCAGCGAGAACACGGATGATCTGGGTCTGGGCCTGTTCGCCGGTTACCAGCTCAACCCCAACCTGGGTTTCGAGCTGGGTTATGACTGGCTTGGCAAATACGACACCACTTCGGGCACTGGCACCAATACTCTCAATACCGAAGCCAAGAGCCAGATGATTCAGGCCACCATGAAGATCAGCTTCCCGGCCACCAACGTGCTCGATCTTTATGGCCGACTGGGCGGCGCTTATGCCTGGACGGATAGCGAGATCAGCTTCGCCAATACCAGCGAGACCGGCAAGAAGCATGGCGCCGCATTTGTTGGTGCGCTGGGTGCCGAATACGCCATCGATCGTGACTGGGCTGCCCGTCTGGAGTACCAGTACACCACGCCGCTGGGAGATGCCTCTCTCGATCGCTCCGGTATCGAGATGGATAACGGCCTTATTTCGTTCGGGATGCTCTATCGCTTCGGTCAGCAAGGTGGCGAAGTCGTAGCACCGGCGCCCGCTCCGGCCGCCGAACCGGCACCTGTAGCCGTGGTTGAGCCCAAGACCTTCAGCCTGAGTTCCGATGTGCTGTTCGAGTTCAACAAGGCGACCCTGAAACCGGCTGCCAATCAGGCGCTCGATGCCCTGTTCAGCCAGATTGTGGCGGCCAATCCGAAAGATGGCGTCGCAACTGTCATCGGTTATACCGACCGCATCGGTTCCGACAACTACAACCTGGCCCTCTCCGAGAAGCGGGCCCAGAGCGTGGCCAGCTATCTGGTATCCAAAGGCTTGTATGCCGACAAGGTGCGGGTCGAGGGGCATGGCAAGGCCAATCCGGTTACTGGCAACAACTGCGCCAGCCGCTCCAAGCAAGAGCTGATCGCCTGTCTGGCACCGGATCGCCGGGTGGAAATCCATCTGGAAGGGGTTTCCCAGCCTGTCCAATAAGCAGAGCGACGGGAGCAATAAATGTAAAACGGGAGGCTTGGCCTCCCGTTTCTTATGGGGTGTTTACGATGTCGAGCCTCAGAGCCCGAACAGCGGGCGCAGGCGAATGCCGATGAGACTGCCAGCGAGGGCCATCAGCATCCAGACCCAGCCGTGCAGGCTGCCAGAGGCGGTGCCATCGAAGAAGCCGCCGAGGTTGCAGGCGGCGTACATGGCGCCCATCCCCATCAACAGGCCGCCGATGATTGAGGCCAGACTGTTGCCGATCCGCATCGGGGCGAAGGTGCCGCCCCCGCTCAAACAGCGCGCCAGCATGGCCCCCAGAATGCCGAGCCAGAACATGCCGACCATGGGATTGATGAAGAGTGGCTGGGCCAGCTTGGGGTTGCCTTCGAACAGGCCGAACAGGGAGGCGCCGCGCAGCGCCATGTCATAGACGGCGCCGGTGATGGTCCAGGCCGAGCCGTGCAGGGCGACGACAGTGGAGTTGAGTATGGCGATGATGATGCCGCCGGTCAGCACGGTAAAGCGGCCATCGCGCCAGAACAGATTGCCGCCGCTGAAGAGGGGCTTGAGCTCGCCGGTACGCTTGAGTTCGCTGTTGCGAAACAGCAGGAACAGCGCGGCGACCAGCGCCAGGTTGAGCAGCATGCCGCTCCAGATATTGCCGGTCAAATCCTTGGCCAGCACCACATGGCTGGAGAAGGTGGCCTCCAGTTCGGGGCGGAACTGGTTGCTGATGAGGGTGCCGATGCCGTAGCAGATCAGCACCAGCCAGAAGCGGGGTTGCCCCTCGCCGCAGCAGTAAAGAGTGCCGGTGGCGCAGACGCCAGCCAGCTGCATGCCGATGCCGAACAGGAAGGCTCCGACGATGAAGGGAATGCCGATAGCCATCACGTTACCCACCATGGCATCGCCAAACAGGGCGTGGCTAAAGGAGAGGAAGGTGGTGAACAGCAGAATCTCGATGGCGATGGTGAGCAGGTGAACCCGTACGTAGTAGCTGTTGCGTTTGGTCAGCATTTCGCGCCAACCGAAGACGATACCGAAGCGGCTGAAGGAGAGGGTGAAGCCGAAGCCGAATCCGATCAGGGCCATCAGAGCCCATTTCATACCAAAGGTGTTGCCAAGCCAGAGTAACGCTCCCCCCGCGATTGCCACGATGGGGAGCGACCATTTTCGAGTCATGTCAGTTGATCCTTGCAGTTGGTTTTCAGAGGGGCGGATCCTATTCCCTCATGGAGTCTAATGCTACCCATTTAACCAGTGCAGAGAAAAAGGGGAGCGCTGACTCCCGTCAGCGCCGGGGATCAATGGCGGGTGGTGTCGAGATGGAAGTGGTGAGTCTGCCTGGTCAGGATGCGGGCGTGCTGGGCGACCATGGTCGCCTCTTCGGCGGCCTGACTGGCGCTCTGGTTGGCCTCGGCCGCCAACCGCGACATCTCGCCGACCTGATGGTGGATCCCCTGCACCAGCCGTGTCTCATCGCTCATCAACTGATCGACCTGAGCGATGCGCTGGTTGATCTCCTCGCAGCTCTGCGCGATCCGGGCGACGCTCAGGCGCGCTGTCATCGTGTGAGTGACCGCCTGTTCGACCCGGGCCAGCTCGGTATCCATCTCGCTGGCGGCGCGCAGGCTGACATCCTGGATCTTGCCGATGATGGTGTTGATCTCGGTGGTGGCGCTGCCGGTGCGGGTCGCCAGCGAGCGTACTTCATCCGCCACCACGGCAAAACCGCGTCCCTGTTCACCTGCCCGCGCCGCTTCAATGGCGGCGTTCAGCGCCAGTAGATTGGTCTGCTCCGCAATATCGTGAATGGCGCCAGCCAGCCCGGCAATCTGCTGCGAGAGGCCTGCCAGATCCGAAATGGTATGGGAGACCTGCTTCACTCCCGTGACTTGTTCCCCGATCACCTGTTCCACGGTGTGGATGGCGATCGTCGCCTCTTGTGCCCGCTCTGCTGACTGCAGGGTTTGCTCCCCTACCTGATGCAGCTGGCTACCCGCCTGTTCAATGGAGTGGGTGAGCTGTTCGATGGCCTGTTCGATATGGTGGGCCGCCCCGACCTGCGCCTGACTGTCATCGGTGTGCCGTTGTGCCATGGCGGTCAGGCTGGTGGCGCGATCATCCAGCGTACTGGCGCTGCGTTGCAGGGACTCCACCAGGGTTGCCAGCTGGTCACGCATGGCCCCGATCTGGCGGATCAGCTCGCCGATGGCATCGAGGCCCGGCTCTGGCATGGGGCGGTTCAACTCCCCTTCGGCGATGGCGGCGGTCGCCTTGCCAGCGGCCAGCAGCCGCTGTTGGGTGGGGCGTCCCAGCCAGAAGATGAGCCCAGCCCCCAGCATTGCAGCGCACAACAGCAGGCCGTAGCAGAGTCGGGTGGTGTTGGCGAGATGGGCCATCTGCTCGGCGGCATACTGGTTGCCGCGGATGACTGTGGCGTCCACCCCTAGCCGGTGGGCGTTATAGAGGGTGTGCAGGCGTGCCGCAAGCGCGCGCGCCTGCGCCAGATCCCCCGCCTTGATGGCGGGGACAAACTTGTCGTTGAGCAACTGCCAGAACAGTTCCCCCTGCACTTTTTGCTCCCCCAGCAGCAGCTCTCTGAGGGGCTCGTTCAGGCTGCTCTCTTGCCAGAAGCGGTTACGGCTCTCGAACTCTTGCTGCAGTCGGGCGAGGGTTTGCAGTAGAGCCTCCCGCTCCTCCGGTTTGGCATGGAGCAGGGTGTAGACCTGCAACTGGGATTCGATGAGGTAGAGAGGCGGCGGCAGAATATCGGCTACCACATCCTTCCCCTGTCCCATCTGATCGGCTGCGCTCCGGACCGAATAAAGCCCGAAAAAGCTGATGGAGATCAGCGTGATAATGACCATGATCCCCAGAACCTGACCAAAAAGCAGGGATCTGTCGTAAATGTGCTTGAGCATGTTGCCTCCATTCGGCTCCGTTCATGGATAGCATAGCTCTCTGGCGGGATAGTGAGACTCGGGTGTGGTCTGTTGATGGCGAGTCGGCTCTGGAGAAGGGGAAGTCGCAGTCTGAAGGCCGCTGGTGGCACGAAAAAGAACCCCGGCTGATGAGCCGGGGTCGATGGTGGTGAGGCGGTGTCAGGTCCGGCTTGGCGCGGCTTTGCCGCTGCGCAGCCCATCCAGACTGAACAGCACCAGCGCGCTCCAGATGCAGGCGAAGGTGAGCAGTTTGTCCATCGCCAGCGCTTCCCCATAGAGGGTGACTGCGAGGATAAACATCAGGCTGGGGCCTATGTACTGGAAGAAGCCCAGGGTGGAGAGCTTGAGCCGGGTCGCGGCGGCGGTGAAGCAAAGCAGGGGTGCCGTGGTGACGGCGCCTGCGGCGATCAGCAGCAGGTTGAGGTGCCAATCGTTCTGGGTGAGATGGCTGGTGGGGCTGTCGGCAAAGCCCCACAGATAGATGGCCGCTGGCGGCAGCATGATCATGGTTTCGATCAGCAGACCGGTGAGGGCATCGAGGGCCAGTTTTTTGCGCACCAGCCCATAGATGGCAAAACTCGACGCCAGCACCAGCGCAATCCAGGGCAAGGAGCCAAAGGCGATAAGCTGGATCGCCACCCCGGCAAAGGCCAGCGCCACGGCCCACCACTGCAGGCGGCGTAGCTTCTCGCTCAGAAACACCATCCCCAGCAGCACGTTGAACAGCGGGTTGATGTAGTAGCCGAGGCTGGCATCCAGCATATGGCCGTTGTTGATGGCCCAGATGAACAGCAACCAGTTGCCGCCGACGGTGACCGAGGTAAACGCCAGGGTGAGCAACACTTTTGGCTGGCGCAGCACCGCCTGCACCTTGTGCCACTGGCGCCCTGCCAGGGTGAGTACCATCAGCAGCACGCAGGACCAGATCATCCGGTGGGTCAGGATCTCGGCGGCCGGAACGGCAGAGATGGTCTTGAAATAGATGGGGGCTATGCCCCAAAGGGTATAGGCGCACAGGGCGTAGATGACGCCCTGACGCTGGATCTGTTGCGGCATGCGGATGACCTTTACTGAAGCGTTGGATGCGGGAAAACATCGCAAAAAATCAGTGTAGCGATCCTTTTGCGGGGAAAGAAGCGAATAAACGAAGTTTGAGGGAAAGGAGGTGTGTTGCTGGCCGGTCAGCCTTTACCACGGCGGATCTTGTCGACATCCATCAACAGCCACAACATCAGGGCGATGGCGGAGATCCAGGGGCCCCAGGTCACGTAGGCCTCGCCGTGCCCCAGCACGAAGAACAGCAGGGGCAAACCGATCACCAGAAAAAGTACGCTTCCCAGAAAAAATAGCATTTTTGTCTTTATATTTAACATGTTGGCTTTTTTATCATTATAAGGATTGAGCCCGGTGATGGAAGGCCAAAAATGCAAAAGGGGGATTTCTCCCCCTTTTTGATCCGATAGTGCTGCTTTGTCGTGTTATTCCAGCTGAATCCAGGTGCTTTTCAACTCGGTGTACTTCTCCAGCGCATGAAGTGACTTGTCGCGACCGTTGCCGGACTGTTTGAAGCCGCCAAACGGCATGGTCATGTCACCACCGTCCCAGTTGTTGACGAACACGGTACCGGCGCGCAGGGCGCGCGAGCCTTTCACCGCCTTGTTGAGATCCGCCGTCCAGATCGCCGCCGCCAGCCCGTAGTCGGTGTCATTGCCCAGCGCGATAGCCTCCTCCAGCGTATCGAAGCCGGTCACCGCCAGTACAGGGCCGAAGATCTCCTCGCGGAAGATGCGCATCTGCGGGGTCACGTCGTCAAAGATGGTGGGTTCGATATAGAAGCCGCCACTCTCCATATTGGTGCGGTTGCCGCCCAGCAGCAGTTTAGCCCCCTCCTGCTTGCCAATCTCGATATAGTGCAGCACCTGCTCCATCTGGATGTGATCCACCATGGCGCCGATGCGGGTCGCAGGGTCGAGCGGGTTGGCCGAGATCCACTCGCGGGCATGGGCCAGCAGTCGCTCCATAAATTGTGGCTTGATGCTGTTTTGCACCAGCAGGCGAGAGGCGGCGGTACACACCTCGCCCTGGTTATAGAAGATGGCGCCAGCGGCGCTCTTGGCCGCGGCGTCCAGATCCGGCGCATCCGCCAGTATGATGTTGGGGCTCTTGCCGCCGCACTCCATAAAGGCGCGCTTGAGGTTGGACTTGCCGGAGCACTGCACCAGATGTTTGCCGATCTTGGTGGAGCCGGTGAAGGTGATGCAGTCCACATCCATGTGCATGGCCAGCGCCTCACCCACTGTATGACCAAAGCCCGGCAGCACGTTGAACACGCCGTCCGGAATACCTGCCTCCTTGGCCAGACCTGCGATGCGCAGGGCGGTCAGGGGGGATTTTTCGGAAGGCTTGAGAATGACCGAGTTGCCGGTAGCGAGCGCCGGGCCCAGCTTCCAGCAGGCCATCACCAGCGGGAAGTTCCACGGCACGATGGCGGCGACCACCCCGAGCGCTTCGCGGGTCACCAGCGCCAGGGCTGACTCTTCCACCGGGGCGACCTGATCGTAGATCTTGTCGATCGCTTCGGCGTTCCAGGCGATGCAGTTGGCGGCGGCGGGGGCGTCATAGCCCATGGCATCGCCGATGGGTTTGCCCATATCCAGCGACTCCAGCAGCGCCAGCTCCACCTTGTTGAGGCGCATCAGCTCGGCGAAGCGCTGCATGATCTGTTTGCGCTGTTTCGGCGGCAGGCCGCTCCAACGCTTGTCGTTGAAGGCGTCACGCGCAGCCTGTACCGCCAGTTCGGCATCGGCGGCATCGCAGGCTGCCACCTTGGTCAGCAGCTTGCCGTTGGCCGGGTTGATGCAATCGAAGGTGGCGCCATTGACGGCATCCCGATAGCTGCCGTTGATAAAGGCTTGCGAGGGCAGGGTCAGATGGGCGGCCTTGTGTTGCCACTGGGCCAGGGTCAGGTCACTCATGTTCACTCCTTGAACCGGCAAAAGTCAGTTTCCGCGTATCAATATGCTAAACATCCTGCCGCTTGTAAATCCATCTTGTAACAATTCATTAAACATTGTCCCCCTGCCGATTCGCCTCTGAATGTCAGAAACTGGCGGGGGTGTTGGCCGAGATCAGCACGCACTCCTGTTCGCCACTATTGCGAAAACGGTGGGGGGTGCGGCTGTCGAAGTAGTAGCCATCCCCGGCGCCCAGCAGGTAGATCTGCTCGCCCACGGTCACTTCAACTTCGCCCTTGATGACGATGCCGCACTCTTCACCCTCGTGGCTCAGCATGTCGTCGCCGGTGTCGGCGCCCGGTGGCAGCACCTCCTGCAACATGCCGATGGCGCGGTTGGCACGGCTGTGCCCGACCAGCCGGTAGCTGATGGGATGGGTGCCGAGATCCGGCATATCGGCGGCGCGGAAGATCACTTCGGTGCCCATTTCAGTCTCTTCGGTGAAGAAGCTGGCCAGCGACATGGGGATGCCTTCCAGCACCTTGCGCAGGGAGGCGACAGAGGGGCTCACCTGATTTTTCTCGATCTGGGAGATAAATCCGTTGGTCACACCGGAGCGCTTGGCCAGCTCGCGCTGGGAGAGGGCTGCCTTGGTGCGAACCGCCTTGAGGCGGTGACCGATATCCATCTATAGACACTCCTTGACTGTTTACTATTATTAAAATTGTGTTAAATATCTTATACCACCCTGCTGATGCGCCTAGCTAGGGGTGGCACCAGACAGGGCGATAACGGGCCCTTTTTTATGGATTCAGGTGTTTAATTTAATAGGCATTGGCCGACAGTTGCTAAACACCTTAAGGATGAGGTGACCATGAAACCGATCAGCGACATCAATACGCCCTCCGACATGTCCGCGTTCTGGATGCCGTTCACCGCCAACCAGCAGTTCAAGGCGGCGCCGCGTATCCTGAAGTCGGCAGAGGGGATGTATTATCACTCAGAGGATGGCCGCAAGATACTGGATGGCACAGCCGGACTCTGGTGTTGCAACGCGGGCCATGGTCGGCGCGAGATTGCCGAGGCGGTCTCCCAGCAGATTTCCCACCTCGATTTTGCCCCCACATTCCAGATGGGCCACCCCCTGCCGTTCGAGCTGGCCAACCGGCTGGTGGAGATCGCCCCCAAGGGGTTTGGCCACGTCTTCTATACCAACTCCGGCTCAGAGTCGGTCGATACCGCGCTCAAAATCGCGCTGGCCTGGCAGCGGGCTCGCGGTCAGGGCACCCGCACCCGGCTGATTGGCCGCGAGCGTGGCTATCACGGGGTCGGCTTTGGCGGCATCTCGGTGGGGGGGATTCCCGGTAACCGCAAGTGGTTCGGCTCCCTGCTGACCGGGGTGGATCATCTGCCCCATACCCTCAATATCGCCAAGAACGCCTTCACCAAAGGGCTGCCCGAGGAGGATGTGGCGCTGGCCGACGAGCTGGAGAAGATCGTCTTCCTGCACGATGCCAGCAATATTGCGGCGGTGATCGTCGAGCCCATCGCCGGCAGTACCGGCGTGCTGATGCCCCCCAAAGGCTACCTCAAGCGGCTGCGGGATATCTGCACCAAGCACGGCATCCTGCTGATTTTTGACGAGGTGATCACCGGTTTCGGTCGCCTCGGCTCCCCCTTCGCCGCACAGGAGTTCGATGTCATCCCCGACATGATCACCTGCGCCAAGGGGCTCACCAACGGCGCTATCCCCATGGGCGCGGTGCTGGTGCAGAAGCACATTTATGACGACATGATGGCGGCAGGCAAGGGGGCTATCGAGCTGTTCCACGGCTACACCTACTCCGGCCATCCGGTGGCTGCTGCTGCGGGTCTGGCGACCCTCGAGATCTATCGCAACGAGAACCTGCTCAGCCGCGCAGCCGATCTGGCTGGCTACTGGGAGGAGGCGGCCCATTCGCTGAAGGGCTGCAAGCATGTGAAGGATGTGCGCAACTACGGGCTGGTGGCGGGTATCGAGCTGGAGTCCATGCCGGATGCACCGGGCAAGCGCGCCTACGAGGTGTTTGTCCGCTGCTTCGAGAAGGGGGCATTGATCCGGGTGACCGGCGACATCATCGCCCTGTCGCCACCCCTCATCATCGAGCGCAGTCAGATCGACGATCTGTTCACCCTGCTGCAGGATGCCCTGCAGGCACAACCCTAACCCATATTTGATGGCCCCGCACTGGCGGGGCCTTGCGTTGATTTGCTCAGCGCATTTACTGCATCAGTTATTACGGAGGATACATGACATACAGGGTCAGCAACTTCATCAACGGCCAGCCGCAGGAGAGTCGCAGCGAGCGCCAGGGGGCCATCTTCAATCCCGCCTGCGGCAAGCTGCAGGGGAGCGTCGGGCTTTCCAGCGCCGCCGAGTGTCAGGAGGCGATCGCCATTGCCGAGCGTGCCTTTGCCGACTGGTCGCAAACCCCGCCGCTGGTGCGGGCCCGGGTCTTTTTCCGCTTCAAGGAGTTGATGGAGCAGCACAGAGACGAGCTTGCCCAGCTCATCAGTCGCGAGCACGGCAAGGTCTTCTCCGATGCGCAGGGTGAGCTGACCCGCGGGCTGGAGGTGGTGGAGTTTGCCTGCGGCATTCCCCATCTGCTCAAGGGGGAGCACTCTCTTAACGTGGGCCGCGGGGTAGACAGCTACTCCATGATGCAGCCGGTCGGGGTTTGCGCCGGTATCACACCGTTCAACTTCCCGGCCATGGTGCCGCTCTGGATGTTCCCGGTCGCCATCGCCTGCGGCAACACCTTCATTCTCAAACCTTCCGAGAAGGATCCCTCCCTCTCGCTGCGGATGGCCGAGCTGCTCAAGGAGGCTGGTCTGCCTGACGGCGTGCTCAACGTGGTGAACGGTGACAAGGAGGTGGTGGATGTGCTGCTGACCGACCCGCGAGTAGGTGCCGTGTCGTTTGTCGGTTCCACCCCTATCGCCCAGTACATCTATGCCACCGCCTCGGCCCACGGCAAGCGAGTGCAGGCGCTGGGCGGTGCCAAGAACCAC
>NZ_QAJD01000065.1:55637-96029 GCF_003061465.1 Aeromonas sp. HMWF017 | reverse complement strand
CCGCCGATGCGCTGGTGGCCAAGCTGACACCGCTGGTGGAAAAACTGCGGGTGGGCCCGGGGTTGGGCCAGAGCCCGGAAAACGAGATGGGGCCGCTCATCAGCAAGGAGCATCTGGCCAAGGTGCGCGGTTACGTGGATCAGGGGGTGGCCGAAGGGGCCGCGCTGCGGGTCGATGGCCGCACGCTGAACCACGAAGAGGGTTACTTTATCGGGGGCTGCCTGTTTGACGAGGTGACGCCAGAGATGCGGATCTACCGCGAGGAGATTTTCGGGCCGGTTCTCTCCATCGTCCGGGTACCGGACTACGAGACGGCGCTGCGCCTCATCAACGAGCACGAGTACGGCAACGGCACCGCCATCTTTACCTGCGATGGCGACACCGCGCGGGACTTCACGGCGCGGGTGCAGGTCGGTATGGTAGGAGTGAACGTTCCCATTCCGGTGCCGATGGCGTTTCACAGCTTTGGCGGCTGGAAGCGCTCTATCTTCGGGCCGCTCAACATGCACGGGCCGGACGGGGTTCGCTTTTATACCCGGATGAAGACGGTTACGGCGCGCTGGCCCCAGAGCCTGCGCAGTGGTGCCGAGTTCTCCATGCCGACCATGAAGTGACGCGCTGGCGCGTGCTCATGGCCTAACCTCTTGCCCTCGCCGGTCAATGATTGGCGGGGGCGAACTCTGTAAAGGAACAACAGATGCGATTGGGAATTCTCGATTGTGACCGGCTCGATCCCGATCTGGCGGATCGTTTTGGCCCCGTTTACTCCGAGATGTTTATCAGGGGCTTTGCGGCCCTGGCCCCCGAACTGGAATTTCAGGTCTGGTCGGCTCTCGATGGGGAGTTGCCGGAGGATCTGCACGAGTGTGATGCCTGGCTCATCACCGGCTCGCGCCACGATGCTTACAGCGATATCCCCTGGATTCAGGCACTGCGGGCGTGGATCCGTCAGGCGCACGATGCCGACGTCAAGCTGGCCGGTGTCTGCTTCGGTCATCAGGTGATCGCCCAGGCGCTCGGTGGGGAAGTGGTGAAGTCTACCAAGGGGTGGGGGCTGGGTGTGTCGGTGCACCCCATGTTGGCAGATGAGCCCTGGATGGCGCCGGCGCGGGATCAGATCCGCATTCTGGCGAGCCATCAGGATCAGGTGGCCCTGCTGCCACCGGGGGCTACCCGGCTGGCGGGCAATGATTTTTGCCCCAACTTCATGTTTTTGCAGGGGGATCACATCGTCGCCATTCAAGGGCATCCGGAGTTCTCGGTGGAGTACAACCGGGCGCTGATCGAGCGGCGCCGCGGCCTGTTGCCCGACGAGCGCTACCAGAGCAGCCTCTCCTCGCTGGAGGGGGAGGTGGATTCGGCGACCATGATGCAGTGGCTGCTGCAGTTTCTGGGGATCCTGCCGCTGCGGGCTGGCGCGGCCTGAGCCCGGTTTGTCAGCCACCCCTTCGGATGCTAGATTTTGTAGCAAAATGAAGGATCAAGCGCTGAGATGTCGGGATCGGATGGTACACTGGCCGCCTATGTGGCGGCCTGTTTGTCTGGCTTGATTGCCGTCCCGGCCTGAGCCAAAGCTGTCTGAGCCAAACCAGTGTGAGAGTGTGACGCCTTGAAACTACAGCAATTGAAGTATTTGATCGCGATCCGGGACCACAACCTCAATGTGTCCGTGGCTTCTGATGCGCTCTTCACCAGTCAGCCGGGGGTCAGCAAACAGATTGGCCTGCTGGAGAGCGAGCTGGGGGTGCGGATTTTCGAGCGCCGTGGCAAGCACCTGCACCGCATTACGCCGGTGGGTGAGGAGATCATCAAGTGTGCCGAGGCGATGCTCAATATCGAGAGCAAGATCAAGGCGATCTCCCGCGAGTATCTGGATCCGACCGTGGGCACCCTCAACATCCACACTACCCACACCATCGCCCGCTATCTGTTGCCCAAATCAGTTACCTACTTCACCAAGAAGTACCCCAAGATCTCGTTCCACCTCCATCCGGTAATGTCGGCGAGCAAGGAGCAGATCAGCAAGGGTTACTCCGATTTCTCCATCGTTGCCCACGAAATTGGCTTCGACAAGGAGCTGATCGCGCTGCCCGCCTACCTCTGGACCCTCTCGCTGGTGGTGCCGCAGGATCACCCGCTGGCCAAGGTGAAGAAGCCGACCCTGGAGCAGCTCTGTCACTACCCCATCCTCAGCTACGAGAGTGGCGCCACTGGCCGTCAGGTGCAGGACGAGGTATTCCATGCTGCCGGTCTCACCCCGAGCTACTACATGACGGTGATGGACGCCGGGGTGATCAAGCGCTACGTGGAGCTGGGCTTTGGCATCGGCATCATCTCCTCGCTGGTGGCCAACGACACCGACAGCCCCGGGCTGGTCTCCATCAATCTGGAGCACCTGTTCAAGCCCTGTCCGGCCCAAATCTGCTTCAGCAAGAGCATTTTGCTGCAGAACTACATGTATGACTTCATCAGCTCTTTCTCGCCCCACCTCACCAAGGAGGTGATCCAGAGCGTGATGCAGCAGCCGAGTCAGGCGCGCATCGACGAGCTGCTGGCCGGGGTGGAGCTGCCCATCTATTGATCCCGATCGGATTCCCGATCGCTGCCGGTTGTCTCTTCTGTCAGGCTGGGCTCTACTCGGGGTTCAGCCTGTCTCTTTTGGGCTATCTCCATCGTCCGAGGTCTCTATGTCCCGCATTCTGCTGCTTGCCAATCTCAACTGTGATCATGTGCTCTCCCTCTCCGAACCGCTGGTGGCAGGGGCCCGGCTGCACTATGTGGATCAGGGGCGCAGGTTGGGCGGTGGCGCAGCCAACACCGGCATCGGGCTGGTGTGGGCGGGTCACGAGGTGACCATCGCCTCCCGTATCGGGCTGGACGAGACCGGCGACTGGCTGCTGGAGCAGGCGGCCGGTTACGGGCTGGATTGCAGCCATGTGGAGCGCTTTGGCGGCGAGACCGGCGAGCTGTTGATCCTGGTGGACTCCACTGGCGAGCGCACCATACTGCGCCGGCCGCGGCGTCCCGATCTGCCCGGCGATCTGCCGCTGGAGGGGATCGATTGCCTCTATGTGAACTATCCCGGCACCGCCATCATCAGCTATATGCGCCAGATGCTCGGCAAGAGCTTTGTGGTGGCCCAGTACCCCAAAGGAGGGCAGGCGCGCCGTCCCTGCCATGTACTGGTGGCCTCTCGCTCCGATCTCGGCGAGGTGAGCGACCCTTGGCAACATGCCCGCCAGCTGGCGGGGGAGCATCTCGAATGGCTGGTGCTGACCGAAGGAAAGGCGGGCGCAGTGGCTATCCACGGCGATGAGCAGATCCGGGTCGCCGCCCGGCCAGTATCTGTGGTCGATACTACGGGGGCAGGAGATGCCTTCGCCGGCGGATTGATACACGGATTGGCGCGGGGCATGGCGATCAAGGATGCGTTGCAGTGTGCGGTGGACTGGGGCGCGTTTGCCGTCGCCTCCGAGAGCTCCATCCCCTCGGTTGCGCTGAAAAACTGGCTGAAACAGCCCCACTGAACCACCTCTCTACTGGCTGATTAAGGGACGGATCGCGGCCCGTGTGGCGACTTGTCGAAGGGCTTTGGTGAGGGGGACGGTTCGGGAGATTTACCCGCCATAAAGCGGCTAAACGCCGTGCTAACCCGGCAAGTTTGCGATCAATCAAAGAAAGTGTCGATTTATGTGCATCTTCATCGACACCCGGTTGTGCTGCTCTTAACCTGTCACTCCGCAACTCAGATTAAGAGACAGGCCCCCTCTGGCGAACCAATTGGCAAACAGAGGCAAACCGGTTGTCTCCTGCCTCTTAGCTCAATGTTGTCGTCCTGATTCCTGGCTTGTAGTAAGAGGCAAGTGCGACCATGCAACTGACACGATTTACCGACTACGCCCTGCGTACCCTGACCTTCCTGGCGGTTCAGCCGGGGGATCGTCTGTCGACCATTACCGAAGTGGCCGATACCTTTGGCATCTCTCGCAACCACGTGGTCAAAATTGTGCACCAGCTTGGCATCAAGGGGTACATAGAAACGGTACGCGGCAAGCATGGCGGTATCCGTCTCGGCCGTTCAGCAGTCTCTATTAACCTGCGGGATGTGGTGATGGACATGGAGCATGTGCTCTGTCCGGTCGATTGCAAGCGCGAGAACTGCCGTCTCTCCGGCGGCTGCCGCATTCAGGGCATTCTGCGCCGCGCCATGAACGCCTTCCTCGAAGTGCTGGGCGAGTACACACTGGCCGATGCGGTGCGCGATCCCAACCGTCTCTGCCACCTGCTGGGTATCGAGCAAGAGACTATTGTGACCATGGCCTGACAGGGCGCGGCATAACGAACAAGATGTGAAAGGGGCCTGATGGCCCCTTTTGCTTTTGTACGCAGGTGGTTTTTAACGACTGCCTGGCTGGCGGATCAGGGTGATGGCGCCGTGCAGGCAGGCAAGGCCACAAGCACCGCAGCCATTGCAGGCATCCATATTGACGTTGATGCCGTCGGCGGTGGCCTTGATCGCCTGTTGCGGGCAGGCATCTTCACAGAGCAGGCAGTAGAAGCCCTGCCGTGCCTGACAGCTCTCTTCAATCTGCACCCGGGTCTGCACCTGCCGGCCCAGTTGCAGGTCGAGGGCGCCGGTGGGGCAGGCTCTGGCGCAGCTGCCGCAGTAGCTGCACTGGCCGCAGGCGAGATCGAGCACCGGCGTGCCAGCGATGGGGCTCCCTTCGTACTCCTCCTGGGTGGCCGGTTTGAGCAGACCGCGTGGGCAGGCCTTGAAACACTCGCCACAGCGGGTACAGAGGGAGAGGTACTGGGACTCCTCGATGGCCCATGGCGGGCGCGCTTCATGGCAAACCACGGCTGGCTTGCGGGAAGCTTGCCAACCTTGTGTCAGCCAACGGAGGAAATAGTGAGTCATGCTCGCCCCTGATACCTATTAGGGGTTAATTTTATCGAAGTTTCGGGAAGCAGGCCAGAGAATAGCGGCCGTCAGGATCGCAAGCGCAGTTGCCCTTGTGTAAGCTAGGCGGGTCTTTTTACGTGGTTGAATGAAAACATATGTGGCTATTTCTCTGGCGTGCGTCCCTGCTCTATGTCTTTCCCCTGCTGATGTGGGCCTACTGCCGCATCAAGGATATCGAGTTCGCCGAGCTCGATACCGGCGTCAACACCCACAAGTGGGTGGTGCTGGCCGCCTACCTTATCTACGTGGTGCTCTGGATCCTAGTTAACCGCTATCTCGAACTCTTCCTGCGTCAGCGGAGCCGCAAATGATCGACCCCGGGCTCTGGGGGATCTTGCTGCCTGCCGCCGTGCTGGCCCTCGGACTGGGCTGGCTGATCGGGCGGCGGGCCGCCACGGCGCAGGCTCAGGAGCTGATGCTGGCGCAGGAGCGTTATCAGGCGCTGCAGGATCGCTTCGACGAGTTGCAGGATGAGCGGATGCAGGGCCAGCAGAAGCTGGATCAGCAGCAGACCCTGCTGATCAAGCTCACCGCCCGCCTCAAGGATGCGGAAGCGACCCTGCGCAGCGAACGGCTGGCCGCCGCCGAGAAGCTGCAACTGCAACAGGAGGCGGAGCAGCGCCTCAGCCAGCAGTTCGAGAACCTTGCCAACCGGATCTTCGAGCAAAACTCCGGCAACTTCCGCGAATTGAACCAGAACAGTCTCGATCTGTTGCTCACACCGCTCAAGGAGCAGCTCGAGGGCTTCCGCCGTCAGGTGGGGGAGACTCACGCTCAGGAGACGGCACAGCGCCACAGCCTCAAGTTCGAACTGGAGCGCCTCGCCGAGCTCAACGCCCGCATGACCGAAGAGGCGGCGGCGCTGACCCGCGCCCTCAAGGGTGACAGCAAGCAGCAGGGTAACTGGGGCGAGGTGGTGCTGGCGCGCATCCTCAGCGAATGCGGTCTGCGCGAAGGTCACGAGTACCACACCCAGGTCAATATTGAGGTGGAGAAGGGCAAGCGCTACCAGCCCGACGTGATTGTCCACCTGCCGCAGGAGAAGGACATCATCATCGACGCCAAGGTGTCGCTGACCGCCTACGATCGCTGGTACAACGCCGAGGACGAGTTGGAGAAGGCGGTGGCGCTGAAAGAGCATGTCGCCTCGGTGCGCAACCATATCCGCGAGCTGGGCCGCAAGGATTACCAGCAGTTGCCCGGGGTGCGCACCCTCGACTATGTGCTGATGTTCGTGGCGGTGGAGCCTGCCTTCCTCACCGCGATGGAGGCCGATCCCTCGCTGGTGCGTTACGGTCTCGACAACAACATCCTGCTGGTGAGCCCTACCAACCTGATGGTGGCGCTGCGCACCATCGAGAACCTGTGGCGCTACGAGCGGCAGAACCAGAATGCCCGCCAGATTGCCGAACGGGCCGGTCGCCTCTACGAAAAGCTGCGGCTGTTTGTCGAGGAGATGCAGCAGATGGGCGGCAGCCTGCACAAGGCCCAGGAGAGCTACGACAAGGCGATGGGACGGCTGGTCAACGGCCGTGGCAACCTGATTGCGCAGGTCGAGCGTTTCCGCGAGCTGGGGGTGGAGGTGACCAAGAGCCTGCCCGAGCCGCTGGTGGAACGGGCGCTGGAGCGCGACAAGGAGCGGGAGTAGTTTTCCCCTGCATCGGCATCCGCAAAAGGCCCAAACCCGGTTTGGGCCTTTTGCTATCTGCCTGCTGGCCCAGTGCTTACCCATCATCAGAAATCCGCAAAGCAAACGGCCCACCGTAGTGGGCCGTTGTTATTTGCACTGCCGGTGTTAATCAGCGGCTGGCGGCGCGGGCGCTCAGTTCGGCTTTCTCGCTATCGCTCAGGAAGGCCAGGGTCAGGCCGTTCTGCTGGGCGGTGCGGATTTCGCTGGCGGTCATGCCGGCGGCCGGAGCAGCCACTTCATATTCGTGGGGCAGGTCGATGCCTTCCACCGCCGGGTCATCGGTGTTGAGGCAGGCCAGCACACCGGCAGCCAGGAACTGGCGGATCGGGTGTTCGGTCAGGCTCGCCACCGTGGTGGTCTGGACGTTGGAGGTGAGGCAGGACTCGATGCCGATGCGGTGCTCGGCCAGATAGGCCATCAGGGCCGGATCCTGAATCGCTTTGACACCGTGGCCAATACGTTCGGCACCCAGCTCGCGAATGGCCTGCCACATGCTCTCGGGGCCGGCTGCTTCACCGGCGTGCACGGTGACGCGCATGCCTGCATCGCGCACCTTGCGGAAGTGGTCGACAAAGAGTTCTCCCGGGAAGCCCAGCTCGTCACCGGCCAGATCGATGGCGACCAGCTTGTCGCGGTGGGCCAGACAGGCGGCCAGCTCCTGATTGCACTGTTCGGTGCCGAAGGTGCGGCTCATGATTCCAATCAGGTTGGCCTTGATGCCGAAGTCACGGCTGCCCGCGGCCACGCCGTCGATGATGGCTTCCACCACGCCTTGCGGGTGCAGCTTGTGGGCCATCGCCATATAGGCCGGGCTGAAGCGCAGCTCTGCATAGTCGATACCGGCGCGCAGCAGATCTTCCACGTTTTCGTAGGCAACCCGGCGGCAGGCGTCATAGTCGGCCAGCACGGCAACACCCCAGTCCAGCTTCTTCAGGAAGGCGACCAGACTTGGCTCGTTCTCGACGATCTGTACGTGGGGGCGCAGCGCCTCCAGCTCGAAGGCGGGCAGCTGAATATTGTGTTGGCGACCCAGCTCGAGGATGGTTTGCGGGCGGATGTTGCCGTCCAGATGGCGGTGCAGGTCGGTCAGGGGGAGAGATCTGTCAATCATGATGGCGCCTTCTTCGAGTCGGGTTTGAAAGCCTGCCATTCTAGGCGGGGCTTTCAAAAAAGATACCCCGTTTGCTGGCAAACGGGGTCTTATTGGTCGGTGATTTATCAAGGCGTGATGGGAATCGTTTTTCCCCGGGACTCAGGAGAGATCGAGTTCCTTCAGCTTGCGGGTCAGGGTGTTGCGACCCCAGCCAAGCAGGCGCGCCGCCTCCTGCTTGTGGCCGTGGGTGTGCTCCAGCGCCGTCTCCAGCATGATCCGTTCGAACTGGGGCATGGCATCGGCCAGGATGTCGGTCTCTCCCAGCGCCAGCTTGCTGGCTACCCACTCCTGCAACTGTTGCTGCCAGCAACCGGGCAACGCCGGTTGACCCGGTTCGGCGTTGTGGGTGATGGGGGTGAGCAGCTCGGCAGGCAGGTCGCCGACTAGCACTTCTTGCCCCGAGGCCATCACGGTAAGCCAGCGGCAGACGTTCTCTAGTTGGCGCACGTTGCCCGGCCAGGGTAGGCGGCTGATATAGGCCTGGGTATCCGGGTGCAGGCTCTTGGCCTCCACGTTCAGCTCTTTGGCTGCGCGCAGCAGGAAGTGACGGGCCAGCTGGGGGATATCCTCACGGCGCTCCTTGAGGGCGGGGATGTGGATGCGAATGACGTTGAGGCGGTGAAACAGATCCTCGCGAAACTCGCCATCGGCCACCCGCTTTTCCAGATTCTGGTGGGTGGCGGCGATGATCCGCACATCTACCTGCACCGGCTGATGGCCGCCTACCCGGTAGAACTGGCCGTCGGCCAATACCCGCAGCAGCCGGGTTTGCACATCCAGCGGCATGTCGCCGATCTCGTCGAGAAACAGGGTACCGCCGTCGGCCTGCTCGAAGCGGCCGTGGCGGATGTTGTTGGCACCGGTGAAGGCCCCCTTCTCGTGACCGAACAGCTCCGATTCGATGAGATCTTTCGGAATGGCAGCCATGTTGAGGGCGATGAAGTTCTTGTGGGCGCGCGGGCTGTGCTTGTGCAGCGCATGGGCGACCAGCTCCTTGCCGGTACCGCTCTGGCCGTTGATCAGCACCGAGATGCTGGAGCGTGACAGGCGGCCGATGGCACGGAACACCTCCTGCATCGCTGGCGCCTCACCGATGATCTCCGGGGTGGCGGTGGCCTCTTGCTGACGAGACTTGCGCTTGGTGCGCTGCTCCTTGAGGTGATTCTCGGCGCGGCGCACCAGGGTAACCGCTTCGTCGATGTCGAACGGTTTGGGCAGGTACTCGAAGGCGCCGCGCTGGTAGGCGTTGACCGCGCTGTCGAGATCCGAGTGGGCGGTCATGATGATGATGGGCAGATCGGCCTGACGACGGTGGATCTGCTCCAGCAGGCTCAAACCATCGATGCCCGGCATCCGGATATCGGAGAGGATCACATCGGGCGAGCGCAGCTCAAGGGCGTGCAGCAGGGCTTCGCCATCGGCAAAGCTCTCGCAGTTGAAGCCTTCGCTGCCGAGAGTGCGCTCCAGCACCCAGCGGATAGAACTATCGTCATCGACGATCCACACTTTGGCGGTCATGGGGTTCCCTTACTTGCGAAGCGGTAGAAAAATGGTGAATTCGGTGTGACCCGGCCAGCTGATGCAGTCAATTCGCCCCTTGTGCTGGTCGATCAGGTTCTGGGCGATGGAGAGGCCGAGCCCTGTTCCCCCCTCCTTGCCGGTGATCATGGGATAGAACAGGGTGTCGCGAATGGCATCGGGAATGCCGGGACCGTTGTCGATGATCTTGATCTCCGCAGCCAGCCGGTAGCGCTGGCCGTGGATGGTGATCTGGAACGCGGTGCGGGTCTTGATACGGATAAGCCCGGTTTGATCGCCCAGTGCTTCGGCGGCATTGCGCACTATGTTGAGAAACGCCTGCTGCAGCTGATCCGGCTCCATCTCGAATTCGGGGATGCTGGGGTCGTAATCCCGCTCGATGCGAACAGAGGGAGGGAGTTCGAGCTCCACCAGTCGGCGTACCTGCTCCAGCACCGAATGGACATTGTGCATCTGGTGACGGCCGGGGCGCTGGGGGCCGAGCAGCCGATCGACCAGTACCCGCAGCCTGTCAGCCTGTTCGATGATGATGCCGGTATATTCGCGCAGCGCCGGATCCGGCAGCTCTTTTTGCAGCAGCTGGGCTGCGCCGCGCAGGCCGCCGAGGGGATTCTTGATTTCGTGGGCCAGCCCGCGCACCAGCTCCTTGGCCGCCAGCTGCTGGGCATGTTGCTGCTGCTCCTGGCTGATCTTCTTCTGCTGGTCGATCTTGCGCAGCTCCACCACCAGCAGACGCTGTTCGTGGTCGGCCATCGGGGTGGCGCTCAGCTCCACCAGTCGCGGTTCTCCTTCCACCACCAGAGTCACTTCGCTGTCGGTAAAGCCCTGCCCTGAAACGAGGCAATGTTTCAGTCGTTGCAGGTCGAGGGAGATATGTTCCAGCAGATGGGGCAGTTCGATGCCGATCAGCCTGCGTTCACTGAGGGAGAGCAGCTGTTCAGCCGCCGGGTTGACGAATTGGATGCAGAGCCGCTCATCCATCAGGATCACGGCGGTCAGCAAATTATCCAAGAGTGTTTTGGCGTTGTCCGAGCGGGTTGGCACAGGTTTCTCCCTAAAACGGTGCTATACACCTGTTATGCACCGATATGGTGCATAGAGTTTACCCGCATCGGTGCGCTATATCACCCCTAGTCGGCTTTGGGGGTGGGTTTGGGAGCCGGCGTCACGCTCGCTCTATGCAGGTAAAAGGTGACTGCACTGGATTTAGCAAGGATCGTACCGTCTTTGGCGAGCAGCTCGAGCTGAGCCTCGTGGGCGCCGCGATCGACGTTTTCGACGCGGACAGAGAGGCTGTTGCTGACGATGGGGGCGGCTTTGCCATCCAGGGTCAGGCGCACATCATACTGGGTCGGAGGTTTGGGGCTGATGGTGCCCTGAAAGACGATGTTGCCTGTGTTGTCGCGCAGGGTGCTGCCCTGTTCCGGGGAGAGCAGTTCGATGGTCAGCTTGGCAGCCTCTTTCTCTTTCTTGGCATCGGCGCCGGTCAGGCTGTTGAAGTTATCCACTTGCACCGATCTGGGCGCGCTGCTGCCCAGCAGCGGGGCGACCCGCAGATCGACCTCTTTGGCGTTTTTGCCGGGTGGTGGCGCATCCGAGTAGTGGGTGATGCCATTGCCATCGACCCAGGAGTAGACCTTAGCCGCGTCCGCAGCGAACGAGGTCAGCAACAGGAGGCTGAGCACCCCTATGCCATGCTTGTTGTTCATCCATCTCTCCTTGACGGTATTTTGCTTAATCCTATCAGAGAAAAAACCCGCCAGATGGCGGGTTTTGTCACGATTAAGCAAGCTGACCAGATTTAAACGGACAGTCTGCTGAGACTTAGACGGAGTAGTACAGTTCGAACTCCAGCGGGTGCGGGGTCATGCGCACACGGTCAACATCCTGCTGTTTCAGTTCCAGATAGGAGTTGATGAAGTCATCGCTGAACACGCCGCCACGGGTCAGGAACTCGCGGTCAGCATCCAGAGCAGCCAGGGCTTCGTCCAGAGAACCGGCAACGGTCGGTACTTCTGCAGCCTCTTCCGGCGGCAGGTCGTACAAGTTCTTGTCCATGGCATCGCCCGGATGGATCTTGTTGATGATACCGTCCAGACCGGCCATCAGCTGGGCAGCGAAGGCCAGGTACGGGTTGGCAGCCGGATCCGGGAAGCGCACTTCGATACGACGGGCTTTCGGGCTCGGTACCACCGGGATACGGATGGAGGCAGAGCGGTTGCGGGCAGAGTAGGCCAGCATGACCGGTGCTTCATAACCCGGAACCAGACGCTTGTAGGAGTTGGTGGTCGGGTTGGCGAAGGCGTTGATGGCCTTGGCGTGCTTGATGATACCGCCGATGTAGTGCAGAGCCATCTCGGACAGACCGCCATACAGGTCGCCAGCGAACAGGTTGACGCCGTTCTTGGCCAGGGACTGGTGGCAGTGCATGCCGGAGCCGTTGTCACCGAACATGGGTTTCGGCATGAAGGTAACGGTCTTGTTGTAGGCGTGAGCCACGTTGTGGATCACGTACTTCAGTACCTGTACTTCGTCAGCTTTCAGCGTAAGAGTGTTGAAGCGGGTAGCGATCTCGTTCTGACCGGCAGTGGCCACTTCGTGGTGGTGAGCTTCAACGACCTGGCCCATCTCTTCCAGCACCAGACACATGGCGGCGCGGATATCCTGGGAGGAGTCGACCGGTGCAACCGGGAAGTAACCGCCTTTCACGAACGGACGGTGCCCCTTGTTGCCATGCTCATAGGCAGTGCCGGAGTTCCATGCGGCTTCTTCAGATTCGATTTTCACGAAGCTGTGGCCCATGGTGTTGGAGAAGGTGATGTTGTCGAACATGAAGAATTCCGGCTCCGGCCCGAACAGCACGGTGTCAGCGATGCCGCTGGACTTCAGGAAATCTTCTGCACGTTTGGCGATGGAGCGCGGATCGCGATCGTAGCCCTGCATGGTGGCAGGCTCCAGTACGTCACAAACGATGTTCAGGGTGGTCTCTTCGGTGAACGGGTCCAGCTTGGCGGAGGCTGCGTCCGGCATCAGTACCATGTCGGATTCGTTGATGCCCTTCCAGCCGCCGATGGAGGAACCATCGAACATCTTGCCGTCTTCGAAGAAATCTTCATCAACCTGGTGAGCAGGGATGGATACATGCTGCTCTTTACCCTTGGTGTCGGTAAAGCGCAGATCAACAAACTTGACTTCGTGTTCCTGGATCAGGGCCAAAACGTTCTGGGCTGACATGCTAAGTAACCTCCGGTGTTAAAACTCTCTGGGTGAATGCGTCGTCGTATTCACATAAGCCAGTATCGTGCCAAGTTTGTGACAGCTTGATTTCAGGGCAATCTCGCTGAAGAGGCTCCCCAAAATCAGGCGATCTCGACTCGCGTTGCATCAATTTAGTGCGATGGTGGATCGTTTTGGTGCACTGTAATGGTGCGCGAAATACGGTCACCGCCCATCTAAGCAGGGTTTGTCAGAGAGGTCTATGATCCAGATCTGTTGTTATGCGCGAATGTACTGCAATTCTGCTAGGCAGATCACAAAGGCAAGAGTACAATTAGCGCCCAATTTTACCCGGTGATTGAGGCGAGAATGTTAGAGAATTTACGCAATATTGCGATTATTGCGCACGTTGACCACGGCAAAACGACTCTGGTTGATAAGCTGCTGCAGCAGTCCGGCACCCTGGACCGCTCCACGGAAGGCCAGGAACGGATCATGGACTCCAATGATCTGGAACGGGAACGTGGCATCACCATTCTCGCCAAGAACACTGCGATCCGCTGGAATGACTACCGCATCAACATCGTTGATACCCCGGGTCACGCCGACTTCGGTGGTGAAGTAGAGCGCGTACTGTCCATGGTTGACTCCGTGCTGCTGCTGGTTGACGCCGTAGACGGCCCGATGCCGCAAACCCGTTTCGTGACCCAGAAGGCGTTCGCTCAGGGTCTGAAGCCGATCGTGGTCATCAACAAGGTTGACCGTCCGGGTGCTCGTCCTGACTGGGTAATGGATCAGGTATTCGACCTGTTCGACAACCTGGGCGCGACTGACGAACAGCTGGATTTCAAAGTTGTTTACGCCTCTGCACTGAACGGTTGGGCCACCATGGATCAGGACGTCGAGTCCGAGAACATGGAGCCGCTGTTCCAGGCTATCGTTGACAACGTTGAAGCGCCGAAGGCTGATGCCGAAGGTGGTTTCCAGATGCAGATCTCCCAGCTGGACTACAACTCCTACGTGGGCGTTATCGGTATCGGCCGTATCACCCGTGGTCGCGTCAAGACCAACCAGCAAGTCACCATCGTTGGTGCTGACGGCAAGACCCGTAACGGTAAAGTCGGTCAGGTGCTGGGTTACCTGGGTCTGTCCCGTACTGAAGTTACCGACGCGCAAGCGGGTGACATCATCGCTATCACCGGTCTGGGCGAGCTGAAAATCTCCGACACAATCTGTGACAATGGTGCCGTTGAAGCCCTGCCGCCGCTCTCCGTTGACGAGCCGACCGTGAACATGACCTTCCAGGTCAACACCTCACCGTTCGCCGGTAAAGAGGGCAAGTTCGTGACCTCCCGTAATATTCTGGAGCGTCTGAACCAGGAGCTGGTCCACAACGTGGCCCTGCGCGTGGAAGAGACTGATGATCCGGACAAGTTCCGTGTATCCGGTCGTGGTGAGCTGCACCTCTCCATCCTGATCGAGAACATGCGTCGCGAAGGTTACGAACTGGCGGTGTCCCGTCCGGAAGTAATCCTGCGTACCGTTGATGGCGTTCTGCAAGAACCGTTCGAAACCGTAACTGTGGACGTTGAAGAAGCGCACCAGGGTTCAGTGATGGAGCAACTGGGTCTGCGTAAAGGCGAAATGACCAACATGACCCCGGATGGCAAGGGTCGTGTCCGTCTGGACTTCATGATCCCGAGCCGTGGTCTGATCGGTTTCCAGACCGAGTTCATGACCATGACCTCAGGTACCGGTCTGCTGTACCACACCTTCGACCACTACGGTCCGCACAAGGGTGGCAGCATCGGCGAGCGTCAGAATGGCGTGCTGATCTCCAACGCTACCGGTAAAGCACTGACTTACGCCCTGTTCGGTCTGCAAGACCGTGGTCGTCTGTTCATCGGTCACGCGACCGAAGTGTACGAAGGCCAGGTGATCGGTATCCACTCCCGTTCCAACGACCTGACTGTTAACTGCCTGAAAGGCAAACAGCTGACCAACATGCGTGCCTCCGGTACCGACGAAGCTCAAGTGCTGACTCCGCCGATCCGCATGACTCTGGAACAGGCTCTCGAGTTCATCGATAACGACGAACTGGTAGAAGTGACTCCGAAGAACATCCGTATCCGCAAGAAATTGCTGACCGAGCTGGATCGCAAGCGCTCTGGCCGTGGTTAATGCCATTTGCTGAGCCTCGACAGCCTTCGTGGCCGCTGACGGTTCACTGATAAACGGACCCAAACCTCTGGTTTGGGTCCGTTTTTTTATGCCTGTGATCCGCTCTGGCCATCCTGATGAGCTCGTTCAGGCCATCCGGTAATGGGGCTGATGAGCGTTGAGCGAAGGTCGTGGGGGTGGGTGAGATAAAAAAGCCGCAGCGGATGAACGCTGCGGCTTTTTGCCGGCTTGCAGTAAGGGGTTACTGGCGCCAGAAGGAGGGGAAGAAGAGCACGGCGACCGTCAGGATCTCCAGTCGTCCCAGCAGCATGCCGAATGACAACAGCCATTTGGCCGATTCCGGCAGGCTGGCAAAGTTGGTGCTGGGGCCGACCACCGGGCCCATGCCCGGGCCAACGTTGGCAACGGCGGTGATGGAGCTGGATATGGCTGTCAGGGGGTCAAGCCCGATGGCGCCCAGCAGTGCGGCTATCACCAGAATGATGGCGAAGTAGGCCAGTACGAAGGAGATCATCGAGCGGATGATGGCGTCATTGACCGTCCGGCCGTTGTACTTCTGGGGGAATACGGCAGAGGGGTGCATCAGCTGGCGCATCTGCTTTCTGAACAGGGCGAATGCCACCTGTACCCGGAAGATCTTGAGACCGCCCGCAGTTGAGCCGGAGCAGGCCCCAAGAGCCAGCAGCACGATGAAGACGATGCTGGCGAGCGGCCCCCAGGTGCCGAAGTCACCAAGGCCAAAGCCCGTGGTGGTGAGTACCGAGACGATGTTGAAGCAGCTGATGCGCAGGGCATCCCAGAAGCCGAACAGATCTCTCTCCCACAGATAGAAGGTCATGATGACGGTGACCCACACCACCAGCCAGAAGAAGCCGCGCACCTGGGCATCCTTAAACAGGCTGTTGTCCCTGTGGTTGAGGCTCTGCACATAGAGCAGGAAGGGCAGGCCACCGAGGAACATGAACAGGGTGCCAATCCAGTGCGCCGAGTTGGAGAAGTGGGACATAGATTGATCGGAGGTGGAGTAGCCGCCGGTACTGAGAGTGGTCATGGCGTGGTTGATCGCCTCGAACATGTTCATGCCGCTGGCCCAGTAGGCCATGAAGCAGAGCATGGAGAGCACCAGATAGACCACGACGATGTTGTTGGCGACCGTCTTGGCACGCGGGGCGCTTTTGTCTGACCAGTCCGAGCTCTCGGTCTGGAACAGCTTCATGCCTCCGACGTTGAGGTAGGGCAGCACGGCAACTGCCATCACGATAAAGCCGACCCCCCCCAGCCACTGCAGGATGGAACGCCACAACAGGATGCTGTGGGCCATGTTGTCGAGGCCGGAGAGCACGGTAGAGCCCGTGGTGGTCACCCCCGACATGGTCTCGAAGTAGGCGTCGGTGAAGTTGATGTGGGTGATGAAAACAAACGGCAGGGCGCCGAAGGCGCAGGCCACCACCCAGACCGAGGTGGTGAGCAGGAACATCTCCCGCACCCCCAGATGAAACTCCGCTTTGCGGCCGTAGTGGAGGCAGAGCAGGGCGGCGCCGTGGGTGATCAGCACGGACTTGAGAAACTCGACAAATCCCTCTGACCCGGTGAGCAGTGCCAGCAAGGTGGGCAGCCACATGAAGAGCGCCAGCTTGGAGAGCACCAGCCCGAGGGTGAAGATAATGGGACGCAGCTTGATCATGTTAGATAACCTGGTCGTTGATTAACAAAAGACCCGGACCATCCCCTTGGGGGAGCTGAGCCGGGTCTGGTTTGACAGCCTGTGCGCATGAAGACGTTACAGGAAGAAGGGGCTTGGCTGGAACAGCCGCTCCACTTCCGGGATGTACTTCTTGTCCACCAGGAACATGACCACGTGGTCATCCTGCTGGATCTTGGTGCGATCGTGGGCGATCAGCACCTCATCCCCGCGCACTACGGCACCGATAGTGGTGCCCGGCGGCAGCTTGAGCTCGCCCACTGTCTTGCCGACCACCTTGGAGGTGTTCTCGTCACCGTGGGCAATCGCCTCGATCGCCTCGGCTGCGCCGCGGCGCAGGCTGTAGACGTTGGCGATATCGGCCCGACGCACGTGTGTCAGCAGGGCCGAGATGGTGGCCTGCTGGGGCGAGATGGCGATATCGATGGAACCGCCCTGCACCAGATCGACGTAGGCGCCGCGCTGGATCAGCACCATGGTCTTCTTGGCGCCCATCTTCTTGGCGAGCAGCGCCGACATGATGTTGGCCTCATCCTCGTTGGTCACGGCGATGAAGACGTCGATTTGATCGATATGCTCCTCGGCCAGCAGCTCCTGATCCGCCGCATCGCCGCAGAAGACGATGGTGTTCTCCAGCAGTTCGGAGAGCTGCTCCGCTCGCTTCTGGTTGCGCTCGATAAGCTTGACGCTGTAGCGCTTCTCCAGCTGGCGGGCGAGACCGGCGCCGATATTGCCACCACCGACGATCATAATGCGGCGGTAGGGGCTCTCGAGGCGCTGCAGCTCCGACATCACGGCACGGATATGGCCCGCCGCCGCCACGAAGAAGACCTCGTCATCCGCTTCGATGATGGTGGTGCCTTGCGGACGGATCGGGCGGCCCTGACGGAAGATGGCCGCTACCCGAGTTTCGATGTTGGGCATGTGCTCGCGCAGGGTGGAGAGGGCGTTGCCCACCAGCGGGCCACCGTAGTAGGCCTTGACCGCCACCAGACCAACGCGGCCACCTGCAAAATCAACCACTTGCAGGGCGCCCGGGTATTCGATCAGGCGACGCACATAGTCGGTCACCAGCTGCTCCGGCGCGATCAGGTGATCCACCGGCACCGATTCGGGCAGGAACAGGCGATCCCGTTCGGTCAGATAGGCTGGCGAGCGGATCCGCGCCACCTTGTTCGGAGTGTTGAACAGGGAGTAGGCCACCTGACAGGCGATCATGTTGGTCTCGTCACTGTTGGTGACGGCGACCAGCATGTCGGCATCCTGAGCGCCCGCTTCGCGCAGCACCTTGGGGTGAGCGCCGTGACCGTTGACCACCCGCAGGTCAAACTTGTCTTGCAGTTCGCGCAGGCGCTCGCTGTCGGTATCGACGATGGTGATGTCGTTGTTCTCTCCGGCCAGGTTCTCGGCCAGAGTGCCGCCGACCTGGCCGGCTCCCAAAATGATGATCTTCATAGGGAACGTCTACTCACGTTGAGGCAGTAAAGGGGCATTTCGCCTGCATGGCGATTGCCCCGGAAGAAGCATGTCAGCGTCACAGCTTGACCAGCTTGGCGTAGTAGAAGCCATCCATCTCGGCTTCACCCGGCAGGAACTGGCGACCTGGGCAGTCCGGAATGTCCTGTTCGTGCAACGGTACCAATTTGGCATCTTTGGTCGCGGCAAGGAAGGCGCGGATCTGGTCGCGGTTCTCTTCCGGCAGGACGGAGCAGGTGGCGTAGAGCAGGGTGCCGCCGCTTTTCAGCTTGCCCCAGAGGGCATTGAGAATGCGGCGCTGCAGCTCGGCCAGCTCGCGAATGTCCTGATCACGGCGCAGCCACTTGATGTCTGGGTGGCGGCGGATGACGCCGGTGGCGGAGCAGGGGGCATCCAGCAGGATGCGGTCGAACTGGCCCTCCGGCCACCACTGTTCCGGCGCCGCCGCATCGCCATGGATCACCTGGGCGGTGAGGCCGATACGGTCCAGGTTCTCCTGCACCCGCTTGAGGCGGTTTTCGTCGGCATCGACGGCAACCACGCCAGCCAGCTTGGGCTGACGCTCCAGCAGGTGGGCAGTCTTGCCGCCGGGGGCCGCGCAGGCATCCAGCACCCACTCGCCCGGTTGCGGGTCGAGCAGTGCCGCGGCCTGTTGTGCGGCGCCATCCTGTACCGAGCAGTCACCGACCTCGAAGCCGGGCAGCTTGGTCACATCGCAGGGACGCTCCAACAGGATGCAATCCTCGCCCTCTTCACCGGCCACCGCATTGATGCCGGCTTCGGCCATGCGAGCCAGCATGGCATCGCGGCTCTGGCGCTGGCTGTTGTTGCGGATCCACATGGGGGGGCGCTGGTTGTTCGCCTCCATGATGAATTCCCACTCATCGTGATAGGCCTGACGCAGGCGCTTGGTGAGCCACTCCGGATGACCGAGGCGAATGCTGGGAACGCGGTCGATGCGCAGCAGAATGACTTCGGCGCTGCGCTGGAAGTTGCGCAGCACGCCGTTGATGAGGCCACGCAGGGAGGTGCCCTTGAGCAGTTTGACGGCGTTGACGGTCTCGGCCACCGCGGCGTGAGCCGGAATGCGGGTGTAGATGAGCTGATAGAGACCGACCAGGATGAGGTAGTGGAAAATGCGGCTCTTGTTTTTGAGCGGCTTGTCCATCATCTCGTTGACTGCCGCATCGAGGCGGGGCAGCCAGCGCAGGGTGCCGTAGCAGAGTTCTTGCAGGAGAGCGCGATCGCGGGGCGCGACCTTCTCCTGGGCAGCAGGCAGAACAGCGGAGAGGGATTGACCCTGATCCAGCACCTGTTGAATAACGAGAGCGGCCTGTGCACGTGTTTTCATAGAGTTACCTTAGATGCGCAAGTCGGGGCCTGGGCCCCGCTTGTGTCAATTCAATCCAGTTCAATTCAATTGCGTGCCGGGTTCAAACCAGTCGCGGCGAGAGTTGAGCAGATCCGAAACGGACATCGCCTTCTTGCCGGGCGGTTGCAGGGTCAGCAGGCGCAGTACCCCTTTGCCGGTCGCGATATCGATCCCCTGCTTGTCGGCCTTGAGCAGGGTGCCGGCGGGTTGGTCGTGGTCGCTGTCAATGACGGCGGCTTGCCATACCTTGACGGTCTGGTCAGCCACTTCAAACCAGCTGATGGGCCAGGGGTTGAATGAGCGGATGCAGCGTTCGATGGCAACAGCCTCCATCGACCAGTCGATGCGGGCCTCTTCCTTGGAGAGCTTCTCGGCGTAGTTGGCCAGCGCATCATCTTGTGCCTCGGCAGCGGTTTCACCGGCGGCCATGGCATTGATGGTGTCGACCAGTGCCTGCGGGCCCAGCTCGGCCAGTTTGTCATAGAGGCTGGCGGAGGTCTCGTCGGCGGCGATGGGGCAGCTTACCTTGCGGATCATGGCGCCGGTATCCAGTCCCACATCCATCTGCATGATGGTGACGCCAGTTTCGGCATCGCCCGCCCAGATGGAGCGCTGGATCGGTGCGGCACCGCGCCAGCGGGGCAGCAAGGAGCCATGGACGTTGATGCAGCCCAGCCGCGGGGTATCGAGTACCACCTTGGGCAGGATCAGACCATAAGCCACCACCACCATCAGGTCGGCGCCCAGTGCAGCAAGCTCGGCTTGCGCCTCTTCCTTGCGCAGAGAGGCTGGTTGGTAAACCGGCAGGTTGTGGGCCAGTGCCAGCTCTTTGACCGGGCTGGCGGTGAGCTTCTGGCCACGGCCAGCGGGCTTGTCAGGCTGGGTATAAACGGCAACGACCTCGTGGTCGGAAGACAACAACGCCGCCAGGTGACGGGCGGCGAAGTCGGGAGTACCGGCAAAAATCAGTTTCAGCTTATTCAATGGGGCAGATCCTCAGAGGACTTTGCGATCTTCACGGGCCATCTTTTCCAGCTTCTGGCGAATGCGCTGGCGCTTGAGCGGGGACAAGTAATCCACAAACAGCTTGCCGACCAGATGATCCATCTCATGCTGGATGCAGATGGCGAGCAGATCGTCGGCTTCCAGCTCGAACGGCTTGCCGTTGCGATCCAGGGCGCGGATTTTGATCTGTTCGGCGCGAGGCACCAGAGCACGGCTGCCGGGCACGGAAAGGCAACCCTCTTCAATGCCGGTGCTGCCGCACTGCTCGATGACCTCCGGATTGATCAATACCAGAGGATCTTCACGGTTTTCAGAGACATCGATCACTATGATGCGCTGGTGAATGTCGACCTGAGTCGCGGCCAGGCCAATGCCTTCCTCCGCGTACATGGTTTCGAACATATCATCTACAATCTGTTGTAACTCGGGTGTAAAGGTCTCGACAGGGGCTGCAACGGTGCGCAGGCGCTCATCGGGAAAACGCAATACATCTAGAATGGCCATAGTTTTTTCTTTAGTTTCGTATAAATGCAGTCAATATTGGCGTAATTCTAGTCATTTACGCCGACAAAAAACAGCAACACTTTGCGTACAGAAGTAACAGGGAGTGTTATGTATCTGAAGCAAACCATCCTCGCCTGCCTGCTGGTGACCGTGAGTCAGGCAGCACTGGCCGATCAGCTGAGGCTGAAAGCGGGTTACCCCGAAAGCTATGTAGTGCAAAAAGGCGACACCCTGTGGGATATCTCCGGCAAGTATCTTTCCGAACCCTGGCTCTGGCCCCGTCTCTGGAATATCAATCCACAGATTGCCAATCCTCACTGGATCTACCCCGGTGATGTACTGCATCTGAGCTGGGTCAATGGTGAACCCCGGCTCGGCAAGGCGATGCAGGGTGGCAAGCAAGTCATCCGTCTCGGCCCGAAAACCCGTTACGAGAATAAGGCCAACCCCATTCCGACACTGCCTATCAGTGAGATCGGCCCCTTCCTGCAAACCGACCATATTCTGGCTGACAGCCAGCAGCAGAAAACCTTGCCCTATCTGCTGGGGTCGGATCAGAAACATATCGGCATGCTGGAGGGGGACACCCTCTATGTGCAGGGCTCCCTGACGCCGGGGCAGGTTTATGGCATTTATCACCCCGGAGTGGTCTACAAGGATCGCGAAACCGGTGAACTGCTGGGCCAGGAGGCGATCTTTGCCGGTGTGGTGCGGGCCGTGGCGCGTCTTGATGGCGATCGGACTGAAGTTACCCTCACTCATAACCAGCGCGAAGTGCTGCAGGGCGACAAGGTGATGCCGCTGCCGGCTCAGGAGAACATGCCCGCCGTCTTCACACCGAAAGCGGCACCTGCCATCACGCCGGGCTATATCATCGATTTGCCGAACAAGACCCGGGGCGGTGGCAAGTTTGATGTGGTGCTGATCAATCGGGGTGGCCGTGATCAACTGGTCGCCGGGGATGTGTTGGATGTCAGACGGCCCGGTGCTGCTCTGGTCACCAAGAATGGCGATGTACAGTACAAGGAGCTCTCGTCGGTTTTTAACCGGGTGTTTTACAGCAGCAACAAGAAGGCACCACTGCCCTCTGAAGCGATTGCCCGTGTCATGTTGTTCAAGGTGTATGACAAGCTGAGTTACGGTCTCATCATGCAGAGTAACGACATGGTGAGTGCGGGTTATCAGGTCACTCACTTCTGACGTGAATTACCCCGACGCGCGTCTGGCGCTCTGGCTAACTCTCTATGCGGTCACCGGTATTGGTCCGGTGACCGCTGCACGTCTGTTGGAACGGGCCGGGGGAAGTATTGAGACCCTGTTCCAGAGCGATGAAGCGCAACTGCATGGTATGGGGTTATCGTCAGAGCAGATCAAACAACTGCGCTGGCCCTCGCCAGTGGTTGAGCAGAGCCTGGCTTGGACCGCTTTGCCTGACAATCTCCTTATTCCACAAGATCACCCGATTTATCCACCCTTGTTGCGGGAAATTCCCGCGGCCCCCCTGCTGCTCTACTGTCGTGGCGATCTTGCTGCGCTGTCGCTACCCCAGTTGGCAATGGTGGGGACACGCCATCCTACCTATGCAGGCAAAGATAATGCGTCCCGCCTCTGTAATGAGCTGGTTGGATGCGGGTTAGCCATCACCTCGGGCCTTGCGCTCGGTATCGATGGTGTCTGCCATCAGCAGGCGCTGGCTTGTGGCGGTATCACCCTTGCCGTGTTGGGTTCCGGGCTGGATTGCCTCTACCCCAAACGCCATCAGGGGCTGGCAGGACAGATTCTGGAGAGTGGTGGTTTGCTTATCTCCGAGCTGGCGCCGGATAAAGGGCCGCTGGCTGAACATTTTCCTCGTCGCAACCGTATTATCAGTGGTCTGTCGCTGGGAACTCTGGTGGTGGAGGCGACCGAGCAGAGCGGTTCGCTGATCACCGCTCGCTATGCGCTTGAACAGGGGCGCGAAGTGTTTGCGGTACCCGGCGCCCTGCAAAATGCCCAGGCGATAGGGTGCAACAGATTAATTCAGCAGGGGGCCAAACTTGTGCTGAGTGCTGCCGATATAGTGGAAGAGCTGCCAGAGTGGGTCGCACGGCCACATTCGTCGGTCATACCATCTGAGCAACCGAATAATAGCGAATTGCCTTATGCCGATTTGTTGGATAACGTAGATTATGAGACCACGAGCGTGGATACCGTTGCCGAGCGGGCCCAGCTTCCTGTCGAAGTGGTATTGGGCAGGTTGGTAGAGCTGGAGCTGGCCGGTGCAGTGATGGCGGTAGCCGGTGGATACGTCAGAGCGAGGAGGGCGAATCATGTTTGATGTATTGATGTACCTTTTCGAGACCTACATCCACAGCGATGCAGATGTGATGGTCGAGCAGGATGAGCTCACCGACGAGTTGAGCCGGGCCGGTTTCGATAAAGAAGAGATCGACAAGGCGCTCGACTGGCTGGAGCGACTGGCCAATCTGCACGATAGCGAGCGGGAGGTCTATGTCACCGCCAGTGCGCAAGGCTCGATGCGTATCTATGCTCCGCAAGAGCTGGCACGCCTCAGCACCGAGTGCCGCGGCTTCCTGCTCTTTCTGGAACAGGCCCAGGTGCTGAATGCCGAAACCCGCGAGATCTGTATCGAGCGTCTGCTCGAACTGGACAAGCCGGATATCGAGCTGGATGACCTCAAGTGGGTCGTCATGATGGTGCTGTTCAACGTGCCGGGCAGTGAAAATGCCTACCAGCAGATGGAAGAGCTGGTGTTTGATGAGTCAGACGGCGTCATTCACTGACAGTCCGGTGCCGCGCTGGTAGAATTCAGGCCATCTGGTTTTCAAGGCGCGGCCCATGTCAAAAATCGATCATCACCTCTTTTCAGCCCACGAACATGCCTTCGAGCGCGAGCCGTGCCCGCAGTGCGGGGCCGAGCTGGTGATCCGCCAGGGCAAACATGGCCCCTTTCTCGGCTGTTCTGCCTATCCTGCCTGTGATTACATCCGCTCCCTGACGCCATCCGGCCGCGACATCGAAAAGGTGCTCGAAGGCTCTGCCTGTCCCGATTGCGGAGAGCCGCTGGCGATCAAGAAGGGGCGTTATGGTCTGTTTGTCGGCTGCACCCAGTATCCGGCCTGCCAGCACATCGAATCCCTGCAGGAGAGCGACGATACCCAGATACTCTGCCCCGAGTGCGGCAAGGGTCATCTGGTGAGCCGCACCTCCCGCTACGGCAAGCAGTTTTACTCCTGTGATGGCTATCCCCATTGCAAATATGTGGTGAACGACAAGCCGATCCCCATGCCTTGTCCCGCGTGTGGCTGGGGCATCATGGTAGAGAAAAAAGTGAGGGGAACTCTGCGTTGGGTCTGTCCGCAAAAGAAATGCGGCCACCAAAGTGAGCAGGTATAATCCCGCCGCCGCAACCGGATTGAAACGTTTTCGGCGAACTTCAACCCCCCACTTGGAGTAAGGAAATTCCCACCATGAATAAACCCTTTGTTGCCGTATTGATGGGCTCTGATTCTGATTTCCCCGTGATGCAGACCACCCTTGAGGTGCTCAAGTCATTTGATATCGCAGTGGAAGTCAAAGTCACCTCCGCGCACCGCACGCCGGCTGCGACCCATCAGTATGTGACCGATGCCGAGGCCCGTGGCTGCAAGGTCTTTATCTGTGCTGCCGGTCTGGCGGCGCATCTGGCGGGTGCCGTAGCTGGCATCACGACTCGTCCTGTGATCGGGGTGCCCATTGATGGCGGCCCGCTCAAGGGGCTGGATGCACTGCTCTCCACCGTGCAGATGCCGGGTGGTGTACCGGTGGCGACCGTGGCGATCGGCAAGGCCGGTGCCAAGAACGCGGGTTATCTGGCAGCCCAGATGCTGGCAGTAGCCGATGATGAACTGGCGGCCAAGGTTCGGGCCGAACGCCAGAAGAATGCCGAAGAGGTGATGGCCAAGGATGCCGCCCTGCAGGCTCAACTCAAGTAAGTGAACGGGTGGCGATCCGGAAGTGTCGTATTTTCTGTCTACAGCAACACGTCACGTTGCCATGGTCGCCGCCATATGGATTCAACTTGCTACCAAGTGACGAGGCGGCAGCCAGGCTGCCGCATTTTTCCTATGCCAAATGAATTTGAACAGGCGGTTGCAGCCCTCCAACAGGAAGGGGTGATTGCTTATGCGACCGAGGCCGTGTTTGGTCTGGGTTGTGATCCCGACTCCGAAGTTGCGGTGCAGCGACTGCTGGCCATCAAACAGCGTCCGGTAGAGAAGGGGCTGATCCTGATTGCCGCCGACGTGGCGCAATTGCAGGATTACATCGATCTGAGTCAGCTTAGCGATGAGCAGTTGGCTCGGGTTGAAGCCAGCTGGCCCGGCCCCTTTACCTGGATCATGCCTGCCCGAGCGACGACGCCGGCCTGGCTGACCGGGCAGTTCGATACCCTGGCGGTGCGCGTGACGGCCCATCCTCAGGTGCAGGCCTTGTGCCGTGCCTTTGGCAAGCCGCTGGTCTCTACCAGCGCCAACCTGACCGGTGAGGAGCCTGCCCGTCGGGTGGCCGATATCGGTGAGCGGCTGGCAAGCAAGTTGGCCTATATCCTGCCCGGTGAGGTGGGGGGGCAAGCCAACCCATCCGAGATTAAGGACGCCCGTACCGGCGCAATTATTCGCCCCTCCTGAGTGGGCGGATGCATCATGATTTGCCATCAATCCGCTGAGTGGTGAGCTCACCGGATTGATTCAACTATAAAAATGGACAGGGCGTTCACGATCCTGCCTGACTGGAGACAAGATGAGCAAACCGGATGTGGCCCAGGTCAAGGCCTTCCTGTTGCAGTTGCAGGACGAGATCTGCCGTGGTCTGGAGCAGGCCGATGGCAGTGGACACTTTGTGGAAGATGCCTGGAGCCGTGAAGGCGGTGGCGGCGGTCGTACCCGCGTGCTGCGCCATGGCGCGGTGATTGAGCAGGGCGGGGTCAACTTCTCCCATGTCTATGGCGATGCCATGCCTGCCTCTGCGACGGCCCATCGGCCCGAGTTGGCCGGTCGCAAGTTCGAGGCGATGGGTGTGTCGCTGGTGATCCATCCGCACAACCCCTATGTGCCGACCAGCCACGCCAACGTCCGTTTCTTCATCGCCGAGAAGGAAGGCGAAGAGCCGATCTGGTGGTTTGGCGGTGGCTTCGATTTGACGCCATTCTATCCATTCGCCGAGGATGTCCAGCACTGGCATCAGGTCTCCCGTGATCTCTGCCTGCCCTTTGGTGATGAGATTTACCCCGAGTTCAAATCCTGGTGCGATCGCTACTTCTTCCTCAAGCATCGCAATGAGACACGGGGGGTCGGCGGCCTCTTCTTCGACGATCTGAATCGCTGGCCGTTTGCCGACTGCTTCGCCTTTATGCAGGCGGTCGGTCGGGGTTATCTCGATGCCTACCTGCCGATCATCGAACGACGCAAGGCACTGCCCTATGGAGAGCGGGAGCGGGAGTTCCAGCTCTATCGTCGCGGTCGTTATGTGGAGTTCAATCTGGTGTATGACCGGGGCACCCTGTTCGGGTTGCAGACAGGCGGACGTACCGAGTCGATCCTGATGTCGATGCCACCGCTGGCACGTTGGGAGTATGACTGGCAGCCACAGGTGGGCACTCCTGAAGCCTTGCTCTACACCGATTACCTCACGCCGCGAGAGTGGCTGTGACTCGAGGGGCCATGATGGCCCCTTTTTACTGGCCGATATTCGGCTTGTTCCCGAGTGCGAAAACCCGTTAAATCGGAATATTGCCCTCTGATGGAACTCTTTGATGGATCGTTATCTGGTTTTTGGCCACCCGGTGCGCCACAGCAAGTCCCCCTTCATTCATACCCTGTTTGCCAGACAGACCCAGCAAGAGCTGGAGTATGGGCTGGCTGAACCCGCCGTCGACGAGTTTGCCCAAACCCTGCGGGACTTCTTTGCCCAAGGGGGCAAGGGGTGCAATGTCACAGTTCCCTTCAAGGAGCAGGCATTCACTCTGGTCGATCGGTTGAGCCCAAGGGCCAAGCGGGCGGGCGCGGTCAATACCATCAAGCTGACCGATGATGGCGTGCTGCTGGGGGATAACACCGATGGCGCCGGATTGGTTGCCGATCTCAAGTCTCATGGTGTGACGCTGGCGGATAGCCGGATCCTGCTGCTGGGTGCCGGCGGAGCGGCTCGCGGTGCACTGGCACCGCTGCTGGCTGAGTTGCCGAGCGAGCTGGTGATCGCCAACCGCACGCACGCAAAAGCGCAGCAGCTGGCTGCTGAATTCCACGATCTGGGGCCCGTGACCGCCCAGACCTATGAGCAGCTGGCAGGGCCGTTCGATCTCGTCATCAACTCTACCTCCGCCAGCCTGCAAGGGGAGCTGCCGCCGTTGGCTCCCGCCCTGATCCACACCGATATTGCCATCTACGACATGATGTATGGCTCATCGGATACGGCGTTTATTAGTTGGGCCAAACAGCAGGGAGCCCGCCAAACCATGGATGGACTCGGCATGCTGGTGGAACAGGCCGCCGAAGCGTTTACCGTGTGGCGCGGAATTCGTCCCGGGACTAAACAGGTATTGAGAGAATTGAAGCGTAACTTGGGGGTGATATGAACCAGGGTATTCTGTTTCCCGATCTGATGGAGTGGCAGGCTGGCGAACAGCGGGTGCGTTTTCCCGCCCTGCAGATGGGGGCACTGATAGATTGTTACATCAGCCAGCGGCGACTGGAGAAAATGACCGGTCTGGTGCTGACGAGGGAGGATGACATCGTCAGAGCCTTCGAAAGCGTGCGTTTTGATATTGAAGATCTGGCTGAAAAACTCATTGAAGAACAAGAGTTTGCTGAGGATGGCGCTATCTATCTCTGATTTTTCAAAGTTTTTTTGTTTTGTAGCGGAACTACTTGGAAATAGCGCTGACTAACTAGATAGTTGAGGAAGTGCTAGCTAGTCACCTTTATAACTCCCCGGTATTCGTACTGGGGATTTTTTTATCTGCATGAAAGTAAAAGGTTTTTTCTTAATCCGCAAGTTGTGAAACTAAATTACATAAATTACTTTCACTTTCTGCTGCTTTGCTGTACAGTTGTCTGCGTAGGGTACAGAGGTAAGATGTTCTATCTTTCAGACCTTTTATTTCACGTAATTGAATGTGGCTGAATAGCTGCCCCGATGAGGTTCTCGTCGGGGTGTTTTTTTATGCGCGGTATTTAGAGTAAATGCTTTAAATTGGCGATGCATTTGATAGAATGAGGCTGCTTCTTGAGGAATACCTGTCGTCTGGTACTCAAGATTCAGCTTCTTCCCAATTTTTTGAACTTATTATTTCAGGCTGGATGGCATCACTGTCGTCCGGCCTCATTTTTATCCCTTCCGGTCAGGTTCTGTAATTAAATTTCATTTTTGTCTCTTTTTGTGATTCTTGTTCGTTTTGAAAGAACGAATTTGAAAACGCTATCAACGCCTACTTAAGTTAATTATTTGTGTGAATTAACTGCCTATCTATATGAACTTTAAGCAGTATTGGATATAGCAGGGGGAGGCGAATGCGGGGTATTTGTCATGAGGCAGGTGAAAGCAGTAATCTGAAACCCTTTCAATCAGCGGAGGAGTGCTCCGCCAATTGCAAGGAGAGCGAGGAGTAGATTACTCCTCGGCAGGTTGCTGTTCATCAGCGTCCAGCAGGTCGGTATCGTCACCACTGATGTACCATTCGGTCAGGGTTTGCGCCAGCTTCTCCACACCGATATTGGTGAGGGAGGAGAACGCTTCGACCTGGATCTGGGAACCGAGGTTGGCAACGGCCTGGCGCACCTTGATCACCTGGTTGTTGCGCGGGCCGGGGCTCAATTTGTCAGCCTTGGTCAGCAGCAGCATGACGGGCAACTGACGGTGCGAGCTCCACTCCAGCATGTTCATGTCGGTATCTTTGAGCGGGTGGCGGATGTCCATCAGGATCACCAGACCTTTCAATGACTCACGGCGCTGCAGATACTCTGCCAGTGACTTTTGCCACTTGAGCTTCATTTCCAGCGGAACTTGCGCATAACCATAACCCGGCAAGTCGACCAGACGCTTGCCCGGTTCCAGCTCAAACAGGTTGATCAGCTGGGTACGACCGGGTGTCTTACTGGTACGCGCCAGGTTCTTGTGTTTGGTTAAGGTGTTCAATGCAGATGACTTACCGGCGTTGGAACGGCCGGCAAACGCGATCTCGACACCCCCATCATTTGGCAGGTGACGGATGTCGGGTGCGCTGGTCACAAAATGCACCTTATTGAAATTCAGAGTTTGTGTATCCAACGTAAATTCCCCATGGAGATAGAGGGTTATAGAGTTACTTTTTTGTAAAATGGTGTAAAATAGCGTCGCTTAAACGCGTTTATTTTAACATGCCTTCAGCGGCATGGGATCTGGAAGCCTAATAACGAAAAGTTGGAACGCCATGAAGAACCTAGTCATTACTCTTGCTCTGATGGTTGGCGTAACGGGGATGGCACAAGCCAAGGGCGATGCCGCTGCGGGACAGGCCAAGGCTGCCGTTTGTGCGGCTTGTCATGGACCGGACGGAAACAGCCTGGTTGATATGTACCCCAAAATTGCTGGTCAGCATGCATCATATATCAAAAAGCAGTTAGTTGAACTGAAGGCTGCCGCTTCTGGCCAAATTGGCCGGGTTGCGCCAGTGATGGGGCCGATGGCGTTACCTTTGTCGGAACAGGACATGGATGACCTGGCGGCTTACTTCTCCGGCCTGAAGGTTACCCCGATCGCGGTCCCTGACGACGTGGTCGAAGCGGGCAAGGCACTCTATATGGGTGGTGACATGAGTCGCGGTCTGGCAGCCTGTACGGCTTGCCATGGCCCCCGTGGCTCGGGTGTCGAACAGGCGAAGTATCCAAGCCTGTCCGGCCAGCATCCTGCCTATATCAAGGCTCAGCTCACCGCATTCCGTGCCGGGACACGTGACAACGATCCGAATGGCATGATGCGGGACGTTGCCAAGAAACTGACTGATCAGGATATCGAAGCCCTCTCCAAATATGTGGCGGGTCTGCACTGATATAGTCGATACGGTCTATTCGAGTTGAAACGGGGAGCCTTGGCTCCCCGTTGTTTTTATGGTTTTCAGATAATTCTCGGTTTAATCCCCCCGTTCTGTAAGAGATCTCCCATTCTCAAGGCAGGCCAAGGCTCATAAAATTGCATAAAATATTAAATATTCATTACTTATCAATTGATTATGTGAAGATTGATATTTTTCGAGATGTTGAGAATCTTTTGGGTGGATTGAGCCGTTTTATAGAGTTGATACAGTAGGCTCAATGGATTCACCCACGGATTGGGTGGCGGTTTCACAACAGGATGTTGTGAGCAGAGGATGGCTGGCGTGGCGGGATGCCATGGGCTCGCATGAGCCGGCAAAGGATTGAAGGATCAGGATGGTGACCATCTCCGGAGCGGGATGGGGTTGCGGGATGCAGACTCCCCGGCACGATGGCAGGATGCGGTCGCGACGGGTCAAACAGGCACACGCACATTCAGGAACGACCAATACAAGGTCAGGATGACCACACAACGATATGCTGCGGCGACAAGTTGTCACGGAGAGGACGAAACAGATTGTTTTGCCATTCAGGATGGCGCCCGCATGAACATATCAAGGCAGCTTCGGCTGCCTTTTTTCTTTTGGGTCATTAACCCGATTAGCCATTCTGTGTCAAAATACCAGCAACATGCCCAGAGGATACCGATCCTGCGGTGTTCAGTGGCCTGATTAGGCCGGATTGGTGCCGGATCCTGCTCTTGTTCCAGCCTTACTGTTCCTCGCATCGTATCCCACCGGGTGAGATCATCCCGGGTACGGGTCAATCCAGTTATTTTTCGGAGTTAGCCATTCATGTCTGCCAAACAACCCACTCGCAAGCCTACTGGCAAGCGCAAAGAATCTGATGTCAGTGCTCAGGAAGGTCGTGAGCGTAAACGGGCTGCCAAGCGCAAGGGCCTGAAGGCTGGTTCTCGTCAGCAAGTTGAACAATCGAACAACAAGTCTGGCAACAGCCAGTCCAAAGATCCGCGTATCGGTTCTCGCAAGCCGGTGGTACTGGTGGTGGATGACAAACAGAAAAAGCCGGCAGCACCCAAGGCAGTGAAAGAGAAGAAGCTGGTGATGACCCCCGAGCAGGAGCTGGCTTCCATCGAAAATGATGACCGCTTGAATGATCTGCTGGATCGTCTTGATGCCGGTGAAACCCTGGAAGCGGCCGAGCAGGCCTGGGTTGATCAGCGTGTCGACCGTTATCAGGAGCTGATGGATGAGCTGGGCATCATCGACAACGACGATGATGAAGATGATGATCTGCCGTTTGATGATGGCGATGACGCCGAGTTCGACGAGCAGAAACCGGCCTCCGAAGAGGAGTTGTGGGACCGTTTCAACCAGGTCGATTTCAAGCCGGAACCCAAGCCTGAGCCGAAGAAAAAGTGATGAGTGGATGGATGCTGGCCGCCCTGTTGGGCGGCCTGATTTTGTCAGGATTGGCCATCTATGCAGGCATGCTGCTGGCCAGGCTGAGACGACAGCAAGCGATGCAGTGGCAGGCGATTACCGCTCGCAATGAACGAATTCTGGAGAGCGTGCGGGTCATTGCTCATGCGGTGCAGGAGGGGCAGTGCGATTACTCCGAAGGCGCCATTCGGCTGACCAATCTGCTGGATGCGTTGCAGATCAAGGGGGGGCGGGCGTTTGTTGCCGAGTTCCCGGGTCTGTACGGGCTGTATGAGAAGGTGAAAGATATGCCGACTCATGAGGCCAGACGCGCCCTCAAGCGCAATGAAGTGATGAAGATGGATCTCGAACGCAGCGGCTACGAGGCCGAGCTGGAGGCTCAGATCCTCAAGGATGTGGCCCAGCTGAAGGATTTTCAGTTAGGTCGGTGAGCCAACAATAACAACAAGAGAGGAAGCGAGCGTGCAAGCAGAACAGATTGTGTGGGATCAGGCCTTGATCGAAAAATATAACTACAGTGGCCCGCGTTACACCTCTTATCCCACTGCGCTGGAGTTCAACGAGAGCTTCGGCTATCCGGATTTTGTCCGCGCAGCCGGCCAGTATCCCGAGCGCAATCTGTCGCTCTACGTGCATATCCCTTTCTGTCACAAGCTCTGCTACTACTGCGGCTGCAACAAGGTCATTACCCGTCATCAGCACAAGGCTGACGAGTATCTCGACTACCTGGAGCAGGAGATCAAGGCGCAAGCCCCGCTCTTCAAGCATCGTCTGGTTACCCAACTGCACTGGGGGGGCGGTACACCCACCTATCTGGATGAAGCGCAAACGCGCCGTCTGATGGCCATGCTGCGTGAGCACTTCCATTTCGCCGAAGAGGGGGAGTTCAGCATCGAGGTTGATCCCCGCGAGATTGCCATTACCATGCTGGATGTGCTGCGAGACGTCGGCTTCAATCGCATCAGCCTTGGGGTGCAGGACTTCAACAAGGATGTGCAGGTTGCGGTCAACCGCGAGCAGGACAACGACTTTATTAAAGCCATGTTGGAGCGGGCCCGTGAACTTGGCTTCCGCTCGACCAACCTCGACCTTATCTATGGCCTGCCGCATCAGGATCGTGCCAGCTTCCACCATACGCTGGAAGAGGTGCTCAAGACGGATCCGGCGCGCCTCTCCATCTTCAACTATGCCCATCTGCCGAGCCGCTTTGCCGCCCAGCGCAAGTTGAAAGAGGTGGATATGCCTGCGCCGCAGGAGAAACTGGCCATGCTGCAGGACACCATTGCCTTCCTCACCGGTCAGGGTTACCAGTTCATCGGTATGGACCATTTTGCCAAACCCGATGACGAGCTGGCAGTGGCGCAGCGCGAGGGCAAGCTGCACCGCAACTTCCAGGGCTATACCACTCAAGGAGATTGTGATCTGCTGGGGCTGGGGGTTTCCTCCATCAGCATGATCGGTGATGCCTACTCCCAGAACCAGAAAGAGCTCAAGACCTATTACGCACAGGTTGCAGAGCTGGGTCATGCCCAGTGGAAAGGCTGCTCGCTCAATCAGGATGACCTGATCCGCCGTGAGGTGATCAAGCGGCTTATCTGTGATTTCCGTCTGAACTTTGCCGCTGTCGAGCAGGCGCACGGGCTCAATTTCAGAGAGTATTTTGCCGACGATCTCAAGCTGCTGCAGACCTTCATCAACGATGGATTGGTGCGTATGACGGAGGATGGTCTGGAGGTCTCCTCCACGGGGCAGCTGCTGATCCGCAATATCTGCATGTGTTTCGACGTGTACTTGCGCAACAAGGCGCGTCAGCAGCAGTTCTCTCGCGTGATATAAGCTTGTTTGCCGATTAGAAAACAGAGAAGGGCGCCATCGTGGCGCCCCTTTCATATGTATTTTTGCTTAAGCAGCGGGTCGGGAAGGTTCTGGTAAGAAGTCTCTGCGCTGAGGCAAGTAATTGAGAGCCAAGCAAGGGGACGGTGAAATGCAGATAAAAAGATGGGGGCGACTTGCGTCGCCCCCGGTAGTCGTATCGCTCAGATCCTTGAACGAAGTTGCTCCCTGCAATCCCTGACTGTTTACCTCTTCCTTTAGGTTTCCCCTTCCCAATCCTTTGGGGTGTCCTTTAGCCATCTTGGCCTGACGAGTCATCCTGTCCCGTCGCACTTTCTCCGTCCTGGGAGGTGTCCTTTACCACATCCTGTGGTGAGTCCATTTGCCCAACCCTGGCAGCCAGTCTTCCTGACCGACTTCATTGCGTCCGTGCATGAGTAACTATAAGGATTTTCTAACCGGCTACAACGCCAGATTGGAAAACGTTTTTGTTATTAGCTATTTCGAAAGTGGTGAGTTTCGATTTATTCATTTATAAACAGCTAGTTAAGTTACTCATACTCATGTTTTAAGATCTTATCTTCCGATTATCTCGGGGATCTTTTCGGCTGTTAGCTTACATATGGAATGGCAGATCTCTTACAGCGCGTTTTGGTTGCTTCAGAAACAGATGTTGCAGTCTGATGATGGTCATTCGGGGTGAGTTGGTGAGGCACACAAAGATCGGTTGAATGGAGAAATTATGAGCGCTGGTTGAGCCGCTCATAGATGGTCTGGCGCTCTTCCGGGGTGAGCGAAGAGAAGTAGTGGGTAAAAAGGCGCAGCAACAGGGACTTGTTCATGCCGTCTTGCTGGGTCAGGTTACCCAGCTCGTCGATGGCCACCGTGCTCATGGAGAAGGTGGCTTTTTTGTAGCTGGGCTTCAGGTGCTCACCACTCTCGATAAAGGCCAGCGCCGACAAGGCTTCATCACGATGCAGGCCCAGTTCAAGGCTGACCACCTTGGGTTTGCCCTTGGCGTAGAACTCCGCATCTTCGATAAATTCGTCGACGGTGAACTTCTTCTGGTGATGCAGCTGGTGCTTTTTCTTCAGATCGGCCAGACCCATCTCATACCCCCACTTGCAGGAACTCTTTGGCGATGGCCCGGATCTCTTCGGCGGATTTGCCATCCGGCTCGATCTCCATCACCGACAGTCCCTTCTCTTCGCTGTCGTCATAGACGTTGCGGCCATAGGTGATGGCGTTCAGGACGTCGACACCGAACGAGGAGCAAACCTCTTTCGCTTCCAGAATGCGTTTTACCTGATTGGGCAGGGCGGGGCACTGGGTCAGCACTACGGCTGCATTGAGGGTCGGGTTGACCATCTTGCAGGTGGTGATGAGATCTTCCATGTGGGGCAGGGTCTTGAGGTCGCGACGTTTCGGGCGCAAGGGGATCAGGGCGTGGGTGGCGACAGCCATGGTAGAGCGCAGCGCCCGGTTGTCTTGCCCGCCGCAATCGACGATGACGTAGTCGTAGCGGTTTTTCAGGCTGAGCAGGTCGTTGCGAATATTGCCATAGAGCTGTACGCAGTTGATTTGTGGCAGCTCCGGGTTGTCATTGCGCTCCTGAATCCAGTCAGAGGTGGTACGCTGCGGGTCGCAGTCGACCAGTAATACCTCCCCCTGAAATTGGGATCTGAGGTAGACAGCCAGATTTTGTGCCAGGCAGCTCTTGCCACTTCCCCCCTTCTCTCCACCGACCAACAAGATCATGACGTTCCCCTATCCATGAGAAAACCGCTGATTTCAGTATAGGAGGGGCCTGTCTCATCACAAGGCGAGAGGAGTGATGCTCCTCTCGTTGTTTCGACTAGTAATGAACGCTGCCTCCCTGCCAGCGGCAGACATAGTCAGGCACCAGCATTTGAGGGGCCTTGTCGACATGGCATACCACCATGGGCATGGCAGGGGCTCCTTCAGCCTGGCTGAGGGTGGGGAGCGCAGAGAGCAGCAAAGTCGCGAGCAACAGCATGGGTTTCATCTTCATAACAACTCCTTGGTAGTGCCATTCCTGTGTGATCTGGATCACTTTCTGAGTTAAGTCGAGGTTGGCGCCAGTGCAAGGTGAGACGAATAAATTCAATTAATGAAAAAAGTATCAAAAGGCGTCGTGGTGACCGACGAGGATGGTTGCCCACCTTGATGCGGACTTTGTGCATATTAAGTTGAACCGCACAAAGAGGTGGTGACTGATGAGGCCTGGCCTGATGGGGTTGGCATCAATGCCATGATCTGGAACAAGAAAAGATTTATGCAGTGAATGTGGTTGATGTGAGTATTTATTTCTACCGCGCTCCCCTCGTCACGGCGATGTATTCAATACCTAGGGAGTAATATTCAAATTTTATTTGTAAAGTTATTTATGGTAATGATTTTTAACGGTTTTTGTTATTTTCATTTAATCACTCCAGTGAACTGGCATGAATAAAAAATGAATCAATCTGAAATATAGCAGGGTGGTTTTGCATGGCTATTCGGTGCGCTTTGTGTGGAAAATGCGCAATTTGCTACCGGGCTCATAGATTGGATGGTGAATATATTCAGTTCTGAGTGAATGTGATCAATGTCTAAGTTTGTCGTGATTCGCAGGGCTAACCTCGGTCTCGAAAGGCAAGGGCAGGATAGAACATAAGCCGATTACCCTACATAAAGAATATCCCGCCTTAGCCACGAGCATGAATAGAAGGAATCTATTCAATCACTCGCAGGGACCACTGCTAGACGGAATATAATCATGAGCAAATTTTATGTAGGTTCTGAAGTTGGCCAATTGCGCCGTGTCATGTTGCACCGCCCCAACCTCAGTCTGAAGCGTCTGACTCCTTCCAACTGCCAGGATCTGCTGTTCGATGACGTCCTGTCTGTTGAACGTGCCGGTCAGGAGCACGACAAATTCGCTCAGGTACTGCGCGATCAGAATGTCGAAGTTTTCCTGCTGACCAATCTGCTGGCGGAAACACTTGATGTGCCGGAAGCCAAAACCTGGCTGCTGCAACATCAGGTCTCCGACTACCGCCTCGGCTCTTCTTTTGCCAACGACGTGCGCTGCTTCCTGGCTGACATGCCGCACCGCGAACTAGCCCGCATTCTCTCCGGCGGCCTGACTTACTCCGAGATGCCCTACAGCGGTGTCAACATGGTAGTGGGCATGCACGCTCCGACCGATTTCATCATCGAGCCGCTGCCCAACCACCTCTTCACTCGTGACACCTCCTGCTGGGTTTACGGTGGCGTTTCCATCAACCCGATGGCCAAGCCGGCCCGTCGTCGCGAGACCAACCATGTGAAGGCCATCTACCGCTGGCACCCGATGTTTGCCGGTCAGGACTTCATCAAGTACTTCGGTGACGAGGAGCGTGACTACGACAACTCCACCATCGAGGGTGGCGACGTACTGGTTATCGGCCGCGGCGCCGTGCTGATCGGCATGTCCGAGCGCACCACCCCGCAAGGTGTCGAGCACCTGGCTCGCAGCCTGTTCAAACATGGTCAGGCCAAGCAGGTCATTGCCATGGAGCTGCCGAAACACCGCAGCTGCATGCACCTGGATACCGTCATGACCCACATGGATATCGACACCTTCTCCGTCTATCCGGAAGTGATCCGCAAGGATGTGCAGTGCTGGAGCCTGACTCCGGGCGGCGCCACTGGCATGAACATCAAGGAAGAGGGTTACTTCGTCACCGCTATCGAGAAAGCACTGGGCGTCGATCAGCTGAAGATCATCACCACTGGCGGTGACAGCTTCGAAGCCGAACGCGAGCAGTGGAACGACGCCAACAACGTGCTGACCGTACGTCCCGGCGTGGTGGTGGGTTACGAGCGCAATACCTACACCAACGAGAAATATGACAAGGCTGGTATCACTGTTCTCTCCATCCCGGGTGATGAACTGGGCCGTGGCCGCGGCGGCGCCCGCTGCATGAGCTGCCCGATGGAACGCGACAGCATCTGATGAGACGGCGTGGCGCCGGCAGAAGCTGGCGCCACACAGAACCAAACTCGAGATTAACCACTATGAAAAAACCAACTGTCGTCGTCGCTCTGGGTGGCAATGCACTGCTCCGTCGTGGTGAGCCACTGGAAGCGGATATCCAGCGCAAGAACATTGCAACTGCCGCCAAGACCATCGCCCTGATCGCTCAGGAGTACAACGTGGTGCTGGTGCATGGCAACGGCCCGCAAGTCGGCCTGCTGGCCCTGCAGAACAGCGCCTACACCAAGGTATCCCCCTATCCGCTGGATGTGCTGGGTGCCGAGTCCCAGGGCATGATCGGCTACATGCTGATCCAGGAGCTGAAAAACCTGATGCCGAGCCGCAACGTCACCGCGCTGCTGACTCAGGTGCAGGTTGATCCCAAGGATCCGGCATTTGCCAACCCGACCAAATTTATCGGCCCCGTCTACGAAGAGGCTGAAGCCCGCAACCTGGCAGAAGAGAAGCACTGGGTGGTCAAGGCTGACGGCAAGTTCTTCCGTCGTGTAGTGCCGTCCCCGCTGCCCCAGCGCATCGTCGAAGGCGACGCCATCGAAACCCTGATTGCCCAGGGCCACCTCATCATCTGTACCGGTGGTGGTGGCATCCCTGTGACTTGGGATGGCCAGAGCCTGACCGGTATCGAAGCCGTCATCGACAAGGACATGTCTGCCGCCTATTTGGCCAAGCAGATCAAGGCCGACGCCCTGCTGATCCTGACCGATGCCGATGCCGTCTATCTAGATTGGGGCAAACCGACCCAGCACCCGCTGCGGGTCACCAGCCCGGACGAGCTGGCCGGGGTCAAGTTCGATGCAGGTTCCATGGGGCCGAAAGTCGAAGCCTCTTGTGAATTTGTCAAAGCGACCGGCGGCATGGTTGGCATCGGTTCGCTGGAAGATGGCTTGGCCATCCTCAAGGGCGAAGCCGGTACCAATATCGTCGCCACCCGTACCGTGAATGCGTAATTGAAACTCGGCCCTCTGGGGTCTGCACAAATCTGTACTGAAGAATGCGTAGTCAACACTACTGCCTAAATTGGTCTGAACAAATATAGAGAGAACTCATCATGGCTTTTAATCTGCGTAACCGTAACTTCCTGAAACTGCTGGACTTCACCCCGCGCGAAATCCAATACATGATTGACTTGGCCATCGACCTGAAAAAAGCCAAATACGGTGGCTATGAGCGCAAACACCTGACCGGCAAAAACATTGCCCTGATTTTCGAGAAGACCTCCACCCGTACCCGTTGTGCGTTTGAAGTGGCGGCCTTTGACCAGGGCGCGCAAGTCTCCTACCTCGGCCCAAGCGGTTCCCAGATCGGTCACAAGGAGTCCATGAAGGACACCGCCCGGGTACTGGGTCGCATGTATGACGGCATCGAATACCGTGGCTACGGTCAGGAGATCGTCGAAGAGCTGGGCGCCTACGCCGGAGTCCCGGTCTGGAACGGCCTGACCAACGAATTCCACCCGACCCAGATCCTGGCCGACTTCATGACCATGCTGGAGCACGGCAAGGGCAAGCGTCTGGATCAAATCAAGTTCGCCTACCTGGGTGATGCCCGCAACAACATGGGTAACTCCCTGATGGTCGGCGCCGCCAAAATGGGCATGGACATCCGTCTGGTCGCGCCGAAAGCCTTCTGGCCGGAAGAGGAGCTGGTTGCCAAGTGCAGCCTGATCGCCGAAGAGACCGGCGCACGCATCACCCTGACCGAAGATGTGAAAGAGGGTGTGCTGGGTGCTGACTTCCTCTACACCGACGTCTGGGTATCCATGGGTGAAGCGAAAGAAGCCTGGGATCAGCGCGTCAAACTGATGACTCCGTATCAGGTCAACATGGATGTCATCAATGCCACCAAGAACCCGGATGTGAAGTTCATGCACTGCCTGCCGGCGTTCCACAACGACGAGACCACCATGGGCAAGGAAGTGGCTGACAAATATGGCATGAAAGGCCTGGAAGTGACCGAGGACGTGTTCGAATCCGAGCACAGCATCGTGTTCGACGAGGCCGAAAACCGGATGCACACCATCAAGGCAGTGATGGTTGCTACGCTGGGCGACTAAGGTCGCAGTAGTGGTGCCGGGGGGCGACCCCCGGCTTTTCTACCATGTGACAGCGGCATAATACCTCTAACCCTACAACCCGCAGCCTGCATGGATACCACACCCACAGAAGGAAGCTGGACCATGACCAAATTCAAGTTCCCGTCAGCCTACACGATACTGTTTGTGCTGATCGCCCTGGTGGCCGCCCTGAGCTGGATAGTGCCGGCCGGCAAATACGAGATGACCATGAACGAAGCCCTCGGCAAAGAAGTGCCGGTGGCGGGTACCTACAAACTGGTGGAGGGGAATCCCCAGGGGATCGTCGACGTGCTGCTGGCACCTATCGATGGCCTCTACAACCACGACACCTATGAGGCAGGCGCCATCGACGTCTCCCTCTTTATCCTGATCATCGGTGGTTTTCTTGGCATTGTGACCAAGACAGGTGCCATCGATGCCGGTATCGAACGTGTGACCGACCGTCTGCGTGGCCGTGAAGAGTGGATGATCCCGATCCTGATGGCGCTGTTCGCCGCAGGCGGCACCATCTACGGCATGGCCGAAGAGTCGCTGCCTTTCTACACCCTGCTGGTGCCGGTGATGATGGCCGCCCGCTTCGACCCAGTGGTGGCAGCGGCAACCGTATTGCTGGGCGCCGGTATCGGTACTCTGGGTTCCACCATCAACCCGTTTGCGACTGTTATTGCCGCCAACGCCGCCGGTATCTCCTTCACCGACGGTATCTGGCTGCGCGTTGCCATGCTGGTCGCCGGTTGGCTGCTCTGTGTTGCCTACGTCATGCGTTACGCCAAGATGGTGCGCAGCGATCCGAGCAAATCTCTGGTGGCTGACAAGTGGGAAGAGAACCGTGCCCACTTCCTCGGCAACAAGAGCGACCAGATGCTGGAGTTCACCCTGACCCGTAAAATCGTGCTGGGTATCTTCGTCGCCGCCTTTGCCGTGATGATCTACGGTGTGGCCGTGCTGGGCTGGTGGATGGCGCAGATCTCCGGCGTGTTCCTGGCTGCCGCCATCATCGTTGGTCTTATCTCCCGCATGAGCGAGGAGGAGCTGACCTCCAACTTTATCGATGGTGCGCGTGACCTGCTGGGGGTGGCGCTGATCATCGGTATCGCCCGCGGTATCGTGGTGGTGATGGATAACGGCATGA
>NZ_QAJD01000065.1:21855-55627 GCF_003061465.1 Aeromonas sp. HMWF017 | reverse complement strand
TCTGCCTGAGCCTGGGCGCCGTGCTCTCCTGAGGGATAACAAACAAGATGAAACGGGAGCCTGCGGGCTCCCGTTTTTTATGGGCGCAAGAAGTGATGGACACAAAGTCGCAGGCAACAAAAAGGCGACCCGAAGGTCGCCTCGATGCATTCGATGAAAGGGGTTAGCGGGCCTGCGCCAGGGTGCGCACCACGGCGGCGTGGGCCTGACGGGTACGGCTGATATGGCGCGGCGCGACCAGCACTACATCGTTGCCCGCGACGGCGCCCATGATCTCGGGATTGGCGTTGCGATCCAGCAGGCGAGCCACCACGGTGGCGGCCCCCGGAGTGGTGTGGATCAGCACCATCTGCTGGTTGTGTACCACTTCGCGCACCATGTCGTGGATCGAGCGGGTACTGCCGGCGGGTTCCAGCTGCTCATCGACCAGGGTGTAGACCTTCTTGCCGTTGGCATTCTGGGCCTTGGCGACGCCGAGGCGGCGCAACAGACGGGAGATGGTGGACTGGCTGATGTCGGCAAAGCCGCGCTCCGACAGCTCGCGGCGGATCTCTTCCTGGGTGCTGTAACAGTGCTGACCGATGATCTGGCGACAGGCATCCAGCTGGGCCAGATCGGGCTCTTGGGCAACGGGACGACTGAGGGTTTTGACCACGGCGAATTCCTTTGATGATGTTCGGAGGTAAACGCGCGATATCTGCCATAGCAGTCAGTTATCAGGCAAAAACACTGATAATCCATCTATATGCAGGGAATGAGCGGGCATTACCATCTTGCGATGGCAAATTATAGCTGACTGGAAATTTGGTGATGTGACAGGGTTCAAAAATGGGCCCCGCGGGGCCCAATCAGATATCAGTAACGCTCGCTGACGATGTCCTGAGTGAAGGACTTCTCGCAATATTTGCACTTCATCCGCACCACGCCTTTCACTTCGCGCACCCGGAAGTAGCTGTCTACCGGCTCGTTGTGGGAGATGCAGTTGGAGTTGGGGCAGTGGAACACCCCGGCGATGAACTCAGGCAGCTCCAACTGGTGCTTCTTCACCACATTGAAGTCTTCGATGATGTTGACGGTCGCTTTCGGGGCGAACAGCGCCAGCTGATTGGCCTGTTGCTCGGTCAGACGGGTGTTCTCAATCTTGATGAGATCCTTCTTGCCCAGCGCGCCGGATTTCAGGTTGAAGCCGACGGTGATCCGCTCCTGGGTTTCGACCAGCTGGAACAGCTTGAGGATCTTGATGCCCTGGCCAGCGGGGATGTGATCGATGACGGAGCCGTGACGGATGGCTTCGACTTGCAGTTGGTTCTTGTCAGACATGATATTCCCCTAAGCTCAGACAGTTTCGTTCAGTACCAGTGCCAGCAGTGCCTGGCGTGCATAGACCCCGTTCTCCGCCTGCTGGAAGTAGCAAGCGTGGGGAGTCTTGTCGACCGCTACATCGATCTCGTCGACGCGGGGCAGGGGATGCAGGATCTTCATGGTGGGCTTGGCCCCTTCCAGGGTCGCCAGCTCCAGAATGAACTTGGCGGCCATGTGCTTGTATTCGGTCTCGTCGAAGCGCTCTTTCTGGACGCGGGTCATGTAGAGGATGTCCAGCTCCGGCATCACCTCTTCCATGGTCTGGTGGACGCTGAACTGGATACCCTTCTCTTCCAGCTCTTCGCAGATGTAGTCCGGCATCGCCAGCGCTTCCGGGGAGATGAAGAAGAAGCGGCAGTTGAACAGGCTGAGGGCCTGGGCCAGCGAGTGCACGGTGCGGCCATATTTCAGGTCACCGACGAAGGCGACGTTGAGGTTGTCCAGACGACCCTGGGTCTCATGGATGGTGAACAGGTCGAGCAGGGTCTGGCTCGGATGCTGGTTGGAGCCGTCGCCGCCGTTGATGACCGGCACACGGGAGAACTCGGAGGCCAGACGGGCGGCACCCTCTTTCGGGTGGCGCATCACCACCGCATCCGAGTAGGAGCCGATGATCTTGATGGAGTCAGCCAGCGTCTCTCCCTTCTTGGCGCTGGTGTTGCCACCGTCAGCGAAGCCGATGATGTTGCCGCCAAGGCGCTGTACCGCGGTCTCGAAGGAGAGGCGGGTGCGGGTGGAGGCTTCGAAGAAGCAGCTGGCAACCAGCTTGTCTTTCAACAGGCTGGTGTCAGGTTCAGCCTTCAACCGTTGTGCGGTTGAGACTACCAGTTCCATTTCTGACCGGGTCAGGTCCGAAATGGAGATGACATGTTTCTTATAGAGTGGATTGGTCATCGTCTGCATTCCCTTTGACATCATTGGAGGTTTTTCGGGCACAAAAAAAAGCCCCTGAAACAGGGGCTTTTTTTAAAAATAACTGGGGATCTTTGGGGTGGGAACCGGAAACAACGGGGCCGCTCTGGTGCGCACCACCCGTCTGCAAGGCTGTTTTCTGAATCAAAAACTGCATCGTTTCGTCCCGACCTTTTTCAAAACCGGACAGATTATAGGGCCGCTTTTTTAATTGTCAAAATTTTATTTCCGATGCCAATTTCAGCGTGAAAAACGTTTAAGTGGCGGAAAAATGACGACAAATCCACACCTTGTGCGTCTCTTGCAGCGATTCCCCATCGCGGGCCATGGCGCGCAAATAACCGAGTCTGTGGTGCCCTTCCAGCAGGCAGTAGGGGCGGGGCAGGGGATGATCGTTCGGGTAGCTGGCACCCTCCTCCGGCGCCAGTACGATGACAGGTTCGGGCCAGGTGCCGTCGCTCAGCATCTTCTCGCCGAGCCAGGAGCGGCGGACATAACGGTTGCTGCGCAGCATCTCCCCCCAGCGCTCGATCACCTCCATATGGCGGGAGTCCACCTGATCCACCAGCTGCGCGGTGGGCCAGCTTTCACAGGTGAACTGATGGCTGGCGAGATCGATAAAGCTCCAGTTGGACTCAAAACCGCGCCAATGGCGGTAAATCCACTGGGAGAGCACATTTTCAGGAATAAAGGGCACCAGCGGCGCGACCCGTTCAAGATAGGCGGGCAGGGACTCTGTCTTGCGTTCATCCCTGAAATTGAGGGGCGCCAGTTGTTGGAGCAATCGGTAATTGAGCATAAGTGGCCTCCCGGTACCTGATTTCACCCTACCCCCATTTATGTCCCATTCCTACCCCGGCAGGGCTGCAAATACAGCAAGTTATCCCGCTTTGCTGCACAAACAACCGCGACTTGTTCGGGATTTGTGCAATCGCATCGAAAGCGTAAAAAAAGCCTTTACCTTTGATCTCCACTTTGTATACTACGCCTCGTTTGTTGCAGGGGCGTAGTTCCAATTGGTAGAACAGCGGTCTCCAAAACCGATGGTTGCGGGTTCGAGTCCTGCCGCCCCTGCCATTTTCAGAAAGGCCAGCTCATTGAGCTGGCCTTTCGCATTTCCGGCGTTCGCCAATTGATCCCTCTCTCCTTTCTCTTCTCCTTCTTGCCGCTAGCCCTCGGTAACTGTGGTCACATTGATCTCGATGTCTGCCGCAAGAGCGTTCAATGTGCAGCAACCCGCTGTTTCAGGACGGTGACCAGCCGCTGGTGGCGGGCGGGGAGTGGCCACTCGGCGCGGTAGATCAGCCAGAGGGTGTCGATCACCTCAATGCTGCTCTGGATCACCCGGATCTTCTCCTGTTGGGCAAAGGCGGTGACGGCGAAGCGGGGCAGCACGGTAAAACCGAGGCCGCGGGCGACCGGCTCCAGGATCAGGCCGATCTGGTTGGTAAAGCCGCGCTGCGGGATCTCGTCAACGCGCTGGCCGGGGTAGCGTCGTCCCAACAGGCGTTGTGCCATGCTGCGGCCATCCGGGTGGTCGATAAAGCCGAGCTGACAGAGGTGCTGCCAGCTCTGCTCCTCGCCATCGTTGGGCACCACCAGGCAGAGGGGTTCGCGGGCGAAGGGCTCGGCGGCGATGCTGGGGTGTTCAGGCGGCTGATCCACCAGTCCCAGATCGCTGCGCCCTGCCAGTACCGCCTGCACTATGTCGGGGGTGGGGGCAAAGCGGTGCTGGATGGTGAGTCCGGGGTGCTCCTGTTGCTGGTCGAGCAGCAGGGGATAGAGCAGCAGGCCGATGCTGCCCGGGGTGGACAGGGTGATGGCGCCGCGGTGAGGGTCGTCGTCAGATAGACGGGCTCGCAGCTGTTCGGCGGCCTGCGCCTGCTGGCGGGCGAAGTCGAGCAGCACCAGCCCGCGCGGGGTGAGCTCCAGCTGGCGAGGCTTGCGCAGCAGCAGGGGGCCAAATTCGGCCTCGAGGCGCGAGATATGCTGACTGACGGCGGCCTGGGTGAGATCCAGCCGCTCGGCGGCACGGGTAAAACTGCCGGTTTCATGCACCACCACCAGGGTATGGAGCCAGAGTGGATTAACCATAAATTTAATTTATGCCTTCCATTAGTTTGACCTTATTTTTCATTATGTCGCCCCTTCCTATCATGTCACCTGTTTCCCACACACAATTTCAAGGTGACGTATGACTTACCCGCGCAACTTCTCCCACATCGGCATCACGGTGACTGACCTCGACAAAGCGGTCGAGTTCTATACCAAGGTGATGGGCTGGTATCTCATCATGCCGGCCACCACCATCAGCGAGGATGACTCTGCCATCGGCGTGATGTGCAACGACGTGTTCGGCCCGGGTTGGGGTTGTTTTCGCATCGCCCACCTCTCTACCGGCGACAAGATCGGCATCGAACTGTTCGAGTTCCCCAACAGCGAGCGCCGTGAGAACAACTTCGAATTCTGGAAGACCGGGGTGTTCCACTTCAGCGTGCAGGATCCGGATGTCGAGGGGCTGGCGGCGCGCATCGTCGCAGCGGGCGGCAAGCAGCGGATGCCGGTGCGCGAGTACTACCCGGGCGAGAAGCCCTACCGCATGGTCTACATGGAAGATCCCTTCGGCAACATCATCGAGATCTACAGCCACAGCTATGAGCTGACCTACTCCGCCGGTGCATATCAGGGGTAAGTGACAGGCCGCCTTCGGGCGGCCTGCTGCTTTGTTGTTACAAGAGTCAGTAGCATGGAATAGCGATCTGGTTCACACGAATAGCGCGTTCTGTTGTTGATAGATGGGAAAATATACAGATTCACTAAAGTCTGTTCATATTGCGGCCGATAGCCTTTGATACATCAGGGTTTTCCCTGCCTGACACAACAACAAGGATTCGTCGTCATGACCCTCTCTCTGCGCGGCAAGCTGCTGGCCACCAGTCTTGGCGTAGTGCTGCTGATGGCATCACTGCTCGGCATCGTTGCCTTTCACACCCTAAAATCCCGCACCATGAGCGCCATCCAGAGCGAGGCGGTCAACTATGGCCACGCCTACTCGGTCGCCATCGGCGAATGGATGACGGATCGCAAGAACACCGTCCATGCGCTGGTCAACCTGATCAGCGATAACCCCCAAGCCGAACTGGTGCCCCACCTGAAGCAGGCCTACACCTCCGGCGGCTTCGGCCTCACCTATTTTGGCTCCGCGCAGGGGGTGATGACCCGGCAGGATCCCTCCCTCAATACCGGCAACTATGACCCGCGCGAGCGCCCCTGGTATCAGGATGCGGTGAAGGCGGGGCAGCTGATCGTCACCGCCCCCTATGTCAGCGTCACCATGCAGAAGCTGGTGGTCACTCTTTCCGAGCCGGTGCGCCATCAGGGCGAGCTGGTTGGTGCCGTGGGGGCCAACCTGGCGCTCGACAAGCTGATCGACGAAGTGCTGGCGATGAAGGTGCAGGGTGAGGGCTACGCCATGCTGCTCGACAGCAGCGGCCTCATCGTCGGCCATCCGCAGAAGGATCTGGCGCTCAAGCCCATCGCCGAGCTGGCGCCGGGACTCTCTGCCGCCACCTTCCAGCAGTGGGGCCGTGAAAACAGCGAGCTGCACGCCGCCACCCTCGACGGGCGGGATGTGCTGCTGGCGGTACAACCGGTACCGGGCACCGACTGGCTGCTGGCCATGGTGATGTATCGCGATGTGCTGGAGGCGCCGCTCAGCAGCCTGCTGTGGGAGCTGGTGGGGCTGACTCTGGTGCTGATGCTGGTGTTCAGCGCCCTGCTCACCGCCACCTTCAAATACCTGTTCGCCGATCTCGGTCGGGTCGCGCACGCCCTGCACGACATTGCCCACGGCGAGGGGGATCTCACCGTTCACATCAACACCCACAGCAAGGATGAGGTGGGTCAGCTGGCCCAGAACTTCAACCAGTTCGTGGCGCGGCTGCACGGTATCGTCAGCCGGTTGCGGGATGTGACCGTCGAGCTGGCGGCACAGTCTCGCGCCCAGGCGACCGGGGCGCAGGCTCGCAGTCAGCGGGTGCGCCAGCAGCAGGACGAGATCGTGATGGTGGCGACCGCGGTGACCGAGATGGCTTCCGCTACCCAGGAGATCGCCGGCAACGCCGAGTTTGCCGCCACCACCGCCACCGATGCGGTCGCACTGGCGGTCGCTGGTCAATCCCAGGTTGGCCAGAGTCAGCGCAGCATTACCGGTCTGGCGGACGAAGTGGCCGATGCCAGCCAGATCATCAATGAGCTGGACAGCCATGCCCAGAAGATCAGCGGCATTCTGGCGACCATCAGCGGCATCGCCGAGCAGACCAACCTGCTGGCGCTCAACGCCGCCATCGAGGCGGCCCGGGCCGGTGAGCAGGGCCGTGGTTTTGCGGTGGTGGCGGACGAGGTGCGGGTGCTGTCACGCCGTACCCACGACTCCACCGACGAGATCCAGCAGATGATCGAGACCCTGCAGCAGACCACCCGTCGCGCTGTGGGTGGTATGGAGACCAGCCGTCAGCTGGCGGGTACCAGCGTCGAGGATGCGGAAGCGGCCAACCAGAGCCTTGCCCGGATCAACGAGGCGATCGGCTCCATCAGCGACATGGCGACCCAGATCGCCGCAGCGGCCGAGGAGCAGACTTCAGTGACCGGCGAGATCAGCCGCAATACCGAGAATATTCGCCACGTCTCGCAAGAGCTGGCCGAGCAGGCGGGCAACGAGGCGGCACAGGCGGCCGAGCTCAAGTCGCTGACCGAGCGGCTGGAGCAGGAGATCGGCCGCTTCCGGCTCTGACATCCCGCCACGCCAGCAACAGAAAGGGCAGCCCGCGGGCTGCCCTTTGTTATTTCACGACTGGCTTAAGGGTTCTGCTTGACCCAAATCAGCTGGTCGGTGGCAAAGCCCAGCGATTTCGCTTTGGCGACCAGCGCATCCACCTTCGCCTTGGGCGGGTTGGGTGAGCGGGAAAGGATCCAGAGGTAGTCGTGGTTGTAGCTGGTCACCAGCGAGAGCTGATAATCGGGGTCGAGGTCGATGACGTTGTAGCCGCCGTAGAAGGGGCCGAAGAAGCTCACCTTGAGCCGCGCCTCGTCAGGACTATCGACGAAATAGGCCTTGCCCTCGGCTTCGCGCCAGCTGCCATCGCTCTGCTTGCCGCGGTTGAGCACCTTGACGCCGCCATCGTCCCGCAAGCTGTAGGTGGCGCTCACCTGCTCCAGCCCCCGCTCGAAGCTGTGGTCGAGGCGGGCGATTTCGTACCAGGTGCCAAGATAACGGTCGAGCTGGAAGCCGGTAACGGGGCGAATGCCGTCGGCAATCCCGGTACAGGCCGTCAGCAGTAAAGCGGTGAACAGGCAAAGCAGTGAACGCATAAGTAATCCCTCTCTTGTTATCCCTCAATGATGCGAAGCTGGCCATCCCGGAAGCGGGAGGCCTGATCCGTCGGCGTGCTGCCGAAGAAGCGCTTGTACTCCCGGCTGAACTGGGAGTTGCTCTCGTAACCGACTCTGGCCGCCGCGGTGCCCGCCTTGATGCCGTCGTGCAGCATCATCATCCGCGCCTTGTGCAGGCGAAACGACTTGATGTACTGCAGCGGCGAGGTGGCAGTGACCGCCTTGAAGTGGTGGTGAAAGGCGGAGACGCTCATGTTCACCTCTCGCGCCAGCTCCTCCATGGTGAGGTTGTCGGCATAACGGGACTCTATCATACGCAGCACCCTGGCGATCTGGCCCACATGGTTGTGGCGATTGGCGAGCGCCTGCAGCGCCGGGCCGCCCCCCTCGGTGAGAGCGTGGAACAGCATTTCCCGCACCGTCTGCGGCCCCAGCACCCTGGCGTGCAGCGGGTTGTCCATCAGCTCGATCAGCCGCTCGGCGGCGCAAAACATGGTTTCCGACAGGGGAACCGAGTGGACGCCGCTCTTTTGCGGCGCGGGGGCGGGCAGGGCATCGCCCAGCTCCAGCAGCAGCTCTTGCAGGGTGACCAGATCGATCTCGATGGTAAACCCGATAAGCGGCTGCTCAGGGGAGGCGAAGCACTCGCACTCGCAGGGGAGCGGCAGGGTCATCAGCAGGTAGTGGTTGGGGTCGTAGCGAAACACTTGATCCGCCAGATAACCCACCTTGTGTCCCTGCAGGATAACGATCATCCGCGGTTGGTAGAGCACCGGGGTGCGGCCATGATGCTCGGTGGTATAGATGAGGTTGACCTGTTTCACCGGTGATGGGGTGATGCCGGGTGCGGTGACGTGGCGGGTCAATCTGGCGGCGAGGTCGCTGTAACGGTTTTGCATGTGCGCTCTTTGATTCGACAGTTCCGGTTTTTGCTGCTTTGTAGAAATAGGCAAGAATCAAGCAGGATGTTGTCTTGATGGTAGTGTGGTTCTGGAGAAAAATGCAATCACGATTTCGCGGCCAGGCCGCCCTGACTATCAGAAGAAGGCAATGTCGATGAACAACTTTACTCTCCATACCCCGACCAAAATCCTGTTCGGCCAAGGGCAGATCGCCCAGCTGCGCGAGCAGCTCCCGAGCGATGCCCGCGTCATGATCACCTATGGCGGCGGCAGCGTGGTACGCAGCGGCCTGCTGGAGCAGATCCGTAACGAGCTGGCTGGCATGACCCTGTTTGAATTTGGCGGCATCGAGCCGAACCCGGCCTACGAGACCCTGATGGGCGCCGTGGAGCTGGCCCGTGCCGAGCGGGTCGACTTCCTGCTCGCCGTTGGCGGCGGCTCGGTGCTCGATGGCACCAAGTTTATCGCTGCTGCCGCGCACTACGATCTGGCCAAGGATCCCTGGCACATTCTCGAAACCGTCGGCAGCGAAGTGCGCTCCGCCATCCCGCTCGGTTCCGTGCTGACCCTGCCGGCGACCGGTTCCGAAATGAACATGGGCGCCGTCATCACCCGTCGCAGCAGTGGCGACAAGGTGCACTTCTTCTCGCCGTTCGTGATGCCGCGCTTCGCCGTGCTGGATCCGGTGCTCACCTACACCCTGCCCGAGCGTCAGGTGGCGAACGGAGTGGTGGATGCCTTTGTTCACATCGTGGAGCAGTACCTCACCTATCCGGTCAATGCCAAGGTGCAGGATCGCTTCGCTGAAGGCTTGCTGCTGACCCTGATCGAAGAGGGCCCCAAGGCGCTGGCCGAGCCGCAGAACTACGAGGTGCGCGCCAACATCATGTGGAGCGCCACCATGGCGTTGAACGGCCTGATCGGTGCCGGTGTGCCGCAGGATTGGGCCACCCACATGCTGGGTCACGAGCTGACTGCCCTGCACGGCATCGACCACGCCCAGACTCTGGCGGTGGTGCTGCCTGCCCTGCTGCAGGCCAAGCGCAAACAGAAACATGCCAAGCTGCTGCAATACGCAGAGCGGGTGTGGGGTCTGAACAGCGGCAGCGAAGCGGAGCGCATCGATGATGCCATCGCCGCGACCCGCGACTTCTTCGAGCGGATGGGGGTCAAGACCCGACTGCGCGACTACGGTCTGAAAGATCTGGGTATCGACACCCTGATCGGCAAGCTGGGTGAGCACGGTATGACCCGTCTGGGCGAGCACGGCGATATCGATCTGGTGCAGAGCCAGCATATTTATGAAGCGGCCTGGTAAGGGCCGCCAATCGGTGCCAAACGGGCGAAACGATTGAATTGCCGGGGCCCTCTCCCGCCTTCTGGCGGCTGAGTGGCCCCGCTTTTGTTGGGAAAATGTTACTTTTCGGCGTTTCGCTGCGAGAAGTGAGACGAAAGTGGATTTCGTAAGAACAAAAAACGCTAAGATAGAGGGCCGGTAAAACATTTTTTTTGACTGGTTGGATCACTTTTTTCAGCCGTTTTTACTGGTATAAGCCTCTAATTTGGTTTGTTTTTTTTAATCGTAGCCAGGGATGGGCTGAATTCTGTACGAGTGCCGTCGGGACTGCGGTTGTAATAAAACTCCAAAATTTGATACTAATCACCTTCGCGCCTGAAAAGCGGGGGCCTGACCATGACAGGAGGTTGAGGTAAAGCCTACTGATTTTCATAACAAAGAGCCCTGGACCTGCACTTTGGTCATGTCTTGTTTCGTCAGAAGTGAGACACTGGGCAGCGATTGTTTATTAACCATCAGGGAATAGTCATGCAGATTGGAATACCGAGAGAGAGTCTCGCCGGTGAGACCCGGGTCGCAGCGACCCCGGCTACCGTCGAGCAGCTGAAAAAGCTCGGCTTCGAGGTCGCCATCGAGACCGGCGCAGGCCTGTCGGCCAGCTTCGATGATGCCGCCTTCGAGGCTGCCGGTGCCAGCGTGGTGCCGAATGTCTGGCAAGCCGACCTTATCTTCAAGGTCAATGCGCCGACCGATGCCGAGATCGCACAAATTAAAGATGGCGCCACTCTGGTGAGCTTCATCTGGCCTGCCCAGAACCCTGAGCTGGTCAAGAAGCTGTCCGAGCGCAACATCAATGTGATGGCGATGGATATGGTGCCGCGGATCTCCCGTGCCCAGTCCCTCGATGCCCTCTCCTCCATGGCCAACATCGGTGGCTATCGCGCCGTGGTTGAAGCTGCGCACCAGTTCGGTCGCTTCTTCACCGGTCAAATCACCGCAGCCGGTAAAGTGCCGCCTGCCAAGGTACTGGTGATCGGTGCCGGTGTGGCCGGTCTGGCTGCCATCGGTACTGCCGGTTCCCTCGGTGCCATCGTGCGTGCGTTCGATACCCGTCTGGAAGTGGCCGAGCAGATCGAATCCATGGGTGGGGAATTCCTCAAGCTGGACTTCGGTGGCGAAGACGGTGCATCCAGCGATGGTTACGCCAAAGTCATGTCCGATGAGTTCATCAAGGCCGAGATGGAGCTGTTCGCCCAGCAGGCCAAAGAGGTGGATATCATCATCACCACCGCCCTGATCCCGGGCAAGCCAGCTCCCAAGCTGATCACCAAAGAGATGGTCGACAGCATGAAGCCGGGCTCCGTCATCGTGGACATGGCCGCTCAGGCTGGCGGCAACTGTGAATACACAGTGCCGGGTGAGCTGCATGTCACCGACAACGGCGTCAAGGTGATTGGTTACACCGATCTGCCAGGTCGTCTGCCTGCCCAATCCTCCCAGCTCTACGGTACCAACCTGGTCAACCTGATGAAGCTGATGTGCAAGGAGAAGGACGGCAACGTCGCCATCGACTTCGAAGACGCGGTTCAGCGCAACATGACGGTGATCCAGGCCGGTGAAGTGACCTTCCCGCCGCCCGCCATCTCCGTCTCTGCTGCCCCGCAGAAACCGGCCGCCGCCAAACCGGCCGCCAAGAAAGAAGAGGCCAAGCCCTCCAACAAGAAGTTCGTGTTCGGTGCCATCGGTATCGCCGCCTTCGGCTGGATCGCCTCCGTTGCCCCGGCAGCCTTCCTCTCCCACTTCACCGTATTCATCCTGGCCTGTGTGGTCGGTTACTACGTGGTGTGGAACGTATCGCACGCCCTGCATACGCCGCTGATGTCGGTCACCAATGCCATCTCCGGCATTATCGTGGTCGGTGCCCTGCTGCAGATCGGGCAAGGGTCGACCCTGGTCACCGCGCTGGCGTTCGTCGCCGTGCTGATTGCCAGTATCAACATCTTCGGCGGCTTCACCGTCACTCAGCGCATGCTGAAGATGTTCCGTAAGGATTAAGGGGGTTTAACGTGTCTCAAGGACTGGTAACAGCATCCTATATCGTTGCCGCCGTGCTCTTCATCCTCAGTCTCGCGGGACTGTCGAAGCAAGAAACGGCCAAGCATGGCAACCTGTTCGGTATCGCGGGTATGGCTATCGCCCTGCTCGCCACCGTATTCAACCCGGAGACCAGTGGTGTTCACTGGATCATCCTGGCCATGGTGATCGGCGGTGCCATCGGCGTGCGTCTGGCACTCAAGGTCGAAATGACCGAGATGCCCGAGCTGGTGGCCGTGCTGCACAGCTTCGTGGGTATGGCGGCAGTACTGGTGGGCTTCAACAGCTTCATCGATCTGCACCCCTCTGCCCCTGCTGAGGTGGTCGTCTCCGTCGGTTCCAACCTGGATGCCACCCTGGCAGCCGCCCGTGCGGCGTTCGAGCAGGCCAACAGCGTCGCCCAGGTCGAGCACCTGACCGGCGCCATGCTGAACATCCACTTGGTAGAGATCTTCCTTGGCGTCTTCATCGGTGCCGTAACCTTTACCGGTTCCGTGGTTGCCTTCGGCAAACTGCGTGGTCTCATCTCCTCCAAGCCACTGATGCTGCCGCACCGCCACAAGCTGAACCTGCTGGCCGTGGTCGCTTCTCTGGCGCTGATGGTCTACTTCGTCAACGCGGGCGGCTCTACCTTCGCCCTGCTGGTGATGACCTTGATCGCCTTCGCCTTCGGCTGGCATCTGGTTGCCTCCATCGGTGGCGCAGACATGCCGGTGGTGGTCTCCATGCTGAACTCCTACTCCGGTTGGGCGGCGGCAGCGGCGGGCTTCATGCTCTCCAACGACCTGCTGATCGTCACCGGTGCCCTGGTGGGTTCCTCCGGTGCGATCCTCTCTTACATCATGTGCAAGGCGATGAACCGCTCCTTCATCTCCGTGATCGCCGGTGGCTTCGGCTCCGATGGCGTGGCCTCCACGGCTGATCAGGAGATGGGCGAATACCGCGAAACCAGCGCCGAGGAAGTGGCTGACCTGCTGAAGAACTCCAGCTCCGTCATCATCACCCCGGGCTACGGTATGGCGGTGGCGCAGGCCCAGTATCCGGTGGCTGAAATCACCCAGAAGCTGCGTGATCGTGGCGTCAAGGTGCGTTTCGGTATCCACCCGGTTGCCGGTCGTCTGCCTGGCCACATGAACGTGCTGCTGGCGGAAGCGAAAGTCCCGTATGACATCGTGCTTGAAATGGACGAGATCAACGACGACTTCGCCGATACCGATACCGTGCTGGTGATTGGTGCCAACGACACCGTTAACCCGGCCGCGATGGAAGATCCGGGCAGCCCGATCGCCGGTATGCCGGTGCTGGAAGTATGGAAAGCGCAGAACGTCATCGGCTTCAAGCGCTCCATGAACACTGGCTACGCCGGTGTCCAGAACCCGCTGTTCTTCAAGGAAAATACCCAGATGCTGTTTGGCGATGCCAAGGCCAGCGTCGAGGCAATCCTGAAAGCACTGTAAGTGCCATTCAGAGAGTGAATATCAAGGAGGCTTCGGCCTCCTTTTTTATTGCTCATCCCTTGTATATCTTCAATCCATACGGACCATGAGGGATCTCCATGATGTGGTGTCAGGGTTGGCGAAGGATCGGGTTGTACGGCTGGCTGCTGGCCTCCCTGTTTGGTGCTGGTTCGGCCGTGGCGACGAACGAGCCGCCGACTCTGACGCTGCTGACCGAGCTGTGGCCCCCATATGTGATGCGTGGTGACAATGGCGAGCTGGCCGGCGCCGATCTCGATCTGGCTTGTACCGTGTTGCGCCAGATGGGTTATCGCACTGAAATCAGGGTGCTGCCCTGGAAGCGGGTTCTGCAGCAGGCCCGTCTCAGGCAGGGGGATGCGGTGCTCGATGTCTTCTTTGAACCTTCCCGCCAGCACTGGCTCCACTACCCCGAAGAGCCGCTCTCTTACAGCGGTGAAGTGCTCTTCTATCCGACGGCTCGCCCGGTGGATTTCAAGCAGCTCTCCGACCTCAAGGGTCTGCGGATAGGTATTCAGGAAGATTATGCCTACAGCCCCGATTTTCTGACCGATCCCGGGGTGCTCCGTATGCCGATGACGGGGGAGGGGAATGCCATCAAACAGCTGCATCTGATGATGGCCGGTCGGCTGGACGGGGTGGTGCTCAACGAGCGGGTCGGTCGCTACTTGCTGCACACTCAGGGGTTGCAGGATCAGGTGAACCACGGCTCGCGCCTGCTGACCGACGACAACCGCAACTTCCTCGCGTTTACCCACAAGCCCGGCCACGACCAGCTGGCTATCCGCTTCTCCTCTGCCCTCAAGGCGTTCAAACAGACTCCCGCCTACAAGCAGCTGCTGGCCCGCTATCACCTCTGAGTTGCCGCCCTGCTGTGCGCTGCTTCACAATTTGTCGCACTTTGTTAAAAGGTGGGCATAATGGCGAACAAAAAGGGGATGCCGCTCAACATTAGTTGATCTTGTTGATAGTAGAATCAACTGAGGTTTACTCAAAGTTACTCATATATGTCCACAGCAGCCACCACTGACCAGATCAATTCGTTAACGGATGAAGAACGTCATCTGATCGCCAGTTTCGAGCCTGCGGTCGAGGCGCTGGCCGCACTGTTTGGCGCAGGGTGCGAGGTGGTGTTGCATGCGTTCGATACGCTGGATGCATCGGTCATCAAGATTGCCAATGGCCATGTTACCGGTCGTCGGGAGGGGGCGCCGGTCACCGACTTTGCCCTCAACCGCTTGCAGGGGGAGGCGGGCAGCCAGTGGAGCAGCTACTTCAGCCGTACCCGCGACGGAGCGCTGATGAAGTCCTCCTCCATCACTATCAGCAACCGGCAGGGCAAGCCCATCGGCATGCTCTGCGTGAACTTCAGTCTGGATACCTCCCTTGGCAGCCTGCTCGATACCTTTGCGCTGCCAGCGGCACCGGCGCCGCTCAACAACGAGACCTTTGCCAGCTCGGTGGACGATCTGGTGACTCAGGTGATTGAGAAGGTGGAGCGGGACGATTCGCTCTCCTGCACGGTGCGCAACAAGGAGATAGTGACCCGGCTCTTCGACATGGGGATCTTCGAGATCAAGGAGGCGACCCAGCTGGTTGCCCGGATGCTTGGCATCTCCCGTCATACTGTTTATCTGCATATCCGTAATCACAAAGCGGATCTGAACAAGCAATAACTGCCTGCGGGCACCCTGAACATGAGAAACACTGCGATGAAAGCACAATGGACCGACTTTATTACCCTGCTCAAGCGTGAAGTGGTGCCGGCCCTGGGCTGTACCGAGCCGATGTCGGTGGCGCTGGCAGCGGCCAACTGCCGCAAGTTGCTGGGGGAGACCCCGACCCGCATCAGCGTCTGGGTCAGTGGCAATCTGTTCAAGAACGGCATGGGCGTCGGGGTGCCGGGCACCGGCATGATCGGTCTGCCGGTGGCTGCTGCGGTCGGCATCACAGGGGGCAACCCGGATGCCGGGCTGGAGGTGCTCAAGACCCTCACACCAGAACAGGTGGACGCGGCCAAGACGTTGTTGCCGGTGATCAAGGTGGATGTGAAGGATGTGCCGGACGTGCTCTATGCCGAGGTGCTGGCCGAAGTTGAAGGGCACAGTGCCCGGGTGGTGATCTGTACCGACCACACCCGCATCATCCTGATGGAGAAGGATGGCGAGGTGCTGATGGAGCAGGCCAGTGCCCCCGGCGTGCAGATCCAGCCAGCCAAATCCGCCAAACCGGCCATGACCCTGCGGGAGATCGTCGATTTTGCATTGGAAGTACCGCTGGCGAAGATCGACTTTATCCGCGAGGCTGCCACCATGAATCAGGCGCTGGCGGACGAAGGGTTGCAGGGTTACGGCCTGCAGATTGGCAAGATCCTCACCGAACAGGTGGAGCGCAAGCTGCTCTCCGATGACCTGATGACGCTGGCGATGCGCCTCTCCTCCGCTGCCTCCGATGCGCGGATGGATGGTGCCATGCTGCCCGCCATGTCCAACTCCGGTTCCGGCAATCAGGGAATTGCCGCCACCATGCCGGTGGTTGCGGCTGCCCGCTTCCTCAAGGCGAGCGACGAGCAGCTGACCCGGGCACTGGTGATGAGCCATCTGGTGGCCATCTACATCAAGACCTATCAGAACAAGCTGTCGGCCCTCTGTGCCGCCAGTACCGCCGCCATGGGTGCCGGTGCCGCCATCACCTGGCTGCTGGGCGGCCAGTATCAGCAGATCAGCCACTGCATCAACAACATGATTGGCGATGTCTCCGGCATCATCTGCGACGGCGCGGGCAGCGCCTGCTCCATGAAGGTCTCCACCTCCACCTCGGCGGCGGTAAAGTCCTCGCTGATGGCCATCAACAACCTGCATGTCCCCCAGAGCGAGGGGATCGTCTCCGATGATGTGGACCAGACCATCGCCAATCTGGGACGACTCTCCAAAGAGGGGATGCTGGATACCGACATCGAAATCATCAATATCATGCGAGCGAAACAGCAGAAGCAGTGAATCTGTGACAAGGGGGCGATAGACCCCCTTGTTCTTGTCACGATGGCGCAGACCGTCTGACACGGTTGCCAGGGCAAGCATGGCGCTTGCTCTTGTTTCTCGGGCGCAAGCCCGCTTTTTGGGGAGTCATACCATGACATTTAGCGTTATCGGCAATCTGGCCATTGCCGCCATCTTGCTGTTCTTTCTCTACCGGTTACAGGAAAAACATGTGAGCTTCACCCGCCGGGTATTTGCCGGTCTGGGGCTCGGTATTCTGTTCGGCGCCGCGTTGCAACTGCTTTACGGTGCAGGTTCGCCCGTCATTGTTCAGACCATCGACTATCTGGATATCGTGGGTAGCGGCTATGTGAAGCTGCTGCAGATGATCATCATCCCGCTCATCATGGTCTCCATCATCAGCGCTATCTTGAAGCTCAATGGTGGCACCGCGCTGGGCAAGATCAGCGCCATGACCATAGGCGTGCTGATCTTCACCACCGCCATCGCCGCCGGGGCGGGCATCCTGATGTCCAACCTGTTTGGCCTGACCGCTGAAGGGCTCACCTCCGGGGCCGCCGAGAGCGCCCGGGGCGCCGCGCTGCAGACCACCCTCGGCAGCGTCGAGAGCATGTCTTTCGCCAAGATGATGCTGGAGTTCATTCCCGCCAACCCCTTCCTCGACATGACCGGGGCGCGCAAGACCTCCACCATCGCCGTGGTGATCTTCTCCATCTTCATCGGCCTCTCCGCCACCGGCATCGCCCGCAAGAAGCCGGAGATCTTCGCCAGCTTCAGCCACTTCGTGGCCGTGGCTCATGCCATCGTGATGCGAATGGTGACTCTGGTGCTGCGCCTGACCCCGTTCGGCGTGCTGGCGCTGATGACCAAGGTGGTCTCCGGCTCCAACTACGCGGATATTCTCAACCTGCTCAGCTTTGTGATGGCCTCTTACGGCGCCATCGCCATCATGTTTGTCGTGCACCTGCTACTGGTGAGCATGGTCGGCATCAACCCGCTGCGCTTCCTCAAGAAGATCACGCCGGTGCTGGCGTTTGCCTTCACCTCGCGCACCAGTGCGGGCTCCATCCCGATGAACGTGCAGACCCAGACCAAGTCGCTGGGTATTCCCGAGGGGATCGCCAACTTCGCCGCCTCCTTTGGTTCCACCATCGGCCAGAACGGCTGTGCCGGTATCTATCCGGCCATGCTGGCCGTGATGATTGCCCCGACCGTCGGGGTTAACCCGATGGATCCCGGTTTTATCATGACCCTGATCGCCATCATCACCGTCAGCTCCTTCGGGGTGGCCGGGATTGGCGGCGGCGCCACCTTTGCCGCGCTGATCGTGCTCTCCGCGCTGGACTTCCCGGTGGCGCTGGCCGGTCTGCTCATCTCCATCGAGCCGCTGATCGACATGGGCCGTACCGCGCTCAACGTCTCCGGCTCCATCACCGCAGGGACGGTCACCAGCCGCCTGATGGGCGAGACCGACATGCATGTGTTCAACAGCGATCACGAAGTGAGTCTGGACGGCGAAGAGTCCACCGTCTGATTTGCGTCGGTTGATCTGCCTGTGGAAAGGGGTGACCCTTTCCCGTCATAGACCGCAGGGAGGGCATGCCCTCCCTGCGCCATTGAGAGGAAAAACTATGAGAATTCTGATCATCGGTGGCGAAGCTGCCGGTATGAGCGCGGCGGCCAAGGCACGCCGTCTGGCCAAAGATGCCGACATCGTGGTGTATGAGGCCTCCGAAGTGATCTCCTTCGGCGCCTGCGGCCTGCCTTACTTCGTCGGTGACGAGTTTCAGGAGCCCGGCTACATGGCCGAGTTCACCCCGGAGCAGTTCGCTGCCAAGGGGATCGAGGTCAAGATTGGCCATCGGGTGCTGAGCGTTGACGCAACTGCCCAGACTCTGCAGGTGGAGCACAACGGCGACACCTTCACCGACCATTACGATCGGTTGATGATCGCCACCGGTGCCCGCGAAGTGATGCCCCCCATCCCCGGTTTGCAGCAGCAAGGGGTATTCGGTCTGCGCCGGATGGCCGATGGGCTGGCGCTGAAGGCGGCGGTGCAAGACAAGCGTAATCGTCGCGCCGTGGTGATCGGCTCCGGCTTTATCGGGCTGGAGGTGGTCGAGGCGCTGGTGCATCAGGGCAAAGAGGTGCGTCTCATCGAGCTGGCGGATCGGGTCATCCCCGATGCGTTTGATGGCGAGATCACCCAACACATAGAAACCGAACTGCGCGAGCAGGGCGTCTCTATCCATCTGGGTGAGCGAGTTGAAGCGCTGCTGGGGGATGGCCGGGTGACCGGCGTGCGAACCAGCCAGGGCGAGTACGAGGCCGATATCGTGGTGGTCTGCACCGGGGTCAAGCCCAACACCGAGTTTCTGACCGATACCGGCATCGAGCGACTCGGCAACGGCGCCATCAAGGTGGATCGGCAGGGACGCAGCTCGCTGGCCAATGTCTGGTCGGCCGGTGACTGTGCCAGCGTCTGGCACAGCGTGAAGCAGCAGCAGGTCTATGTGCCGCTCGCCACCATCGCCAACAAGCTGGGCCGCATGGTGGGTGAGAACCTGGCCGGGGCCGAGCAGACGTTCCCGGGCACTCTCGGCTCCGCGGCACTCAAGGTGCTGGGACTGGAGGCGGGCCGTACCGGTCTCTCCGAGCAGGAAGCCAAGGCGATGGGTATCGACTATCGCACCGTGGTGATCAAGGACAAGTGCCACACCAACTACTGCCCGGGCCAGTCCGACATCCACGTCAAACTGGTCTATGAGGCGGGCAGCAAGCGGCTGCTGGGTGGCCAGATCCTCGGTCGCAAGGGGGCGGTACACCGCATCGACGCGCTGGCGGTCGCCATCACCATGGGAGTGACCACCGAGCAGCTCGGCATGCTGGACTTTGCCTACGCGCCGCCCTTCTCCCGCACCTGGGATGCCCTGAACGTGGCGGGCAACGTCGCGAAGTAAAAGCTGTGATGACGGCGCAGGGAGGGCGCCGTCACGCGGCCCCTGCTCTGCAGAGCCCCTGCGGGTAATATCAGGAGCTAAATTGCAGCGATAAAAAAACCGATGCCAAGGCATCGGTTTTTTGTTACCGGTTGATCCGTATCACTCAGCTACGGCCGAGGCGGTTCTCCGGGAAGTTCTTGGCCAGCACTTCGCGGGCATGCTTGGCCAGCTGCGGCATCTTCAGCGTGTCGTAAGACTCGACCATGATCTCCAGCGCTTTCTCGGTTTCGGCTGTGTCGGGATAGGTCTCGACAAGCAGCTTGGCCCGGTTGGCGGCTGCGACCAGTGCATCACGCTTCACGTAATACTCGGCCACGCTCAGGTCATATCTGGCCAGACGATTCTTCAGACCAATCATGCGGGCGCGGGCATCGGCAGCATAGACACTGTTGGGGTAGTTCTGCAGCAGGGTCTTGAAGTCCTGGAATGCCTGACGGGCATAAGCCGGGTCTTTGTCGTCCCGATCGATACCGAACAGGCTCTGGAAGAAGTTGTAATCCGCTGCCATGTTGGTCAGGCCGCGCATATAGAAGACGTAATCGATATTTTTATGCGCCGGATTGAGGCGGATAAAACGGTCGATATTGGCGATCGCCTGAGCGGTATCATCCTGCTTGTAGTAGGCATAGATGAGGTCAAGCTGCACCTGGTTGGAGTAGGCGCCGAACGGGTAGCGAGAGTCCAAAGCCTCCAGCAATTCAGTGGCTTGCACGTAGTTGCCCACATCCAGTTTGAGGCGTGCTTTCTGGTACAGGGTCTCCGGCGGTTCGTCGGGTACCTTGGGTTTGGTGCTGGAACAGCCTGTGATCAAGGTAGCGACCAAGGCGAGCGACATCAGCAGGTGAGACTTCTTTCCCATCAACAACATCCGGTCCATTTCCACGAAATTGGCAAAGTATCCGTTATGCTTGGCTAAAAGAAAAGCTAGAATACCCGGATTATTTCGAATTGATACCCCCCGCTCAAGAGACCATACATGAGCCAGCATATTGAACTGACAGGCGAATTCCAGGATCACCAATTCGGGCAGCGACTCGACCAGGCCCTGGCCGAATTGTTTCCAGACTACTCCCGCACCCGCATCAAGGAGTGGATTTTACAGGACAGAGTGACCCTGGACGGTCAGGTTGCCAACACCCCGCGCGAGAAGATTCTGGCCGGGCAGCAGGTGCATGTGAATGTCGAGCTGGAAGATGATACTCGCTGGGATGCCCAGGATATCGAGCTCAACATCGTTTATGAAGATGAACACATTCTGGTGATCGACAAACCGGCCGGTCTGGTGGTTCACCCGGGCGCAGGCACGCCGGATGGCACCATCCTCAACGCCCTGCTGCACCGCTACCCCGGCATTGCCGAGGTACCTCGCGCCGGTATCGTGCACCGTCTGGATAAAGACACCACAGGTTTGATGGTGGTTGCCAAAACCGTACCCGCCCAGACCCATCTGGTGGAAGCGCTGCAGGCGCGCCAGATCACCCGTGAGTACGAAGCGATCGCCATCGGTCACATGACCGCCGGCGGCACCGTTGATGCGCCCATCGGCCGTCACCCGACCCAGCGTACCCACATGGCCGTGGTGCCCAATGGCCGTCCTTCCGTGACCCACTACCGGGTGCACGAGAAGTTCCGTGGCCATACCCGTCTGCGTCTGCGTCTGGAAACCGGTCGTACCCACCAGATCCGTGTCCACATGGCCCACATCAAGCACCCGCTGGTGGGCGATCCCGCTTACGGTGGCCGTCTGCGCCCGCTGCGCAACGCGACCCCCGAGCTGACCCAGGCACTGCGTAACTTCAACCGTCAAGCGCTGCATGCCACCATGCTGCAACTGGCTCACCCCATCACGGGGGAAGTGATGCAGTGGCACTCAGCTACACCGCAAGACATGGTGGAGCTGATGGAAGTGCTGCGCGCGGATACTCTCGCCAATCCGGATGATTTAGTCTGGAACTGATGCGATAGGGCCTGCTGCGTCGGTTTCTGGCGTCATCCGGCCCGAACAGATGCCAAACGGGGTTCCCTTGCTGGAGCCCCGTTTTTATATCGGTGAATTGAAGGAGTCACAGATGAAATGGATCGAACCCGACTGGCCAGCCCCGGCGTGTGTCAGGGCGTTGTCGACCACCCGGGATGGCGGCGTCAGTGAAGGGGTCTTTGCCGGCCTCAATCTGGGTGCTCACGTGGGGGATGAACCGGCTCGCGTCGAGGCAAATCGTGCCCGCTTGCAGCAGGCCGCCGAAATCCCTGGCACCCTCAACTGGCTCAATCAGGTGCACGGCACCGTCGTTCATCCGGTCAGCAGCCATTATGAGCAAGCGCCGGATGCCGATGCCGCCTGCGCCCATGAGGTGGATCAGGCCTGTATCGTGATGACCGCCGACTGTCTGCCGGTGCTGTTTTGCGATCGGGCCGGCACAGTGGTGGCCGCCGCTCATGCCGGTTGGCGCGGACTGAAAGATGGCGTGCTGGAGGCAAGCATCGCCGCCATGGGTTGCGAGGCGGGCGAGATCCTGGCCTGGCTGGGCCCGGCCATCGGCCCCACTGCGTTTGAAGTGGGTGGCGAGGTGCGCGAGGCCTTTATGGCCGAGCAGGCCGAGGCTGCTGCTGCCTTCATCCCTTCGCCCAATGAGGGGAAATGGCTGGCGGATATCTACCAGCTGGCCCGGCTGCGCCTTGCCCGCGCCGGCGTCACAGCCATCTATGGTGGCGAATACTGCACCTTCAGCGACAGCGAGCAGTTCTACTCTTATCGTCGCAACGGCCAGACCGGCCGGATGGCCTCCATCATCTGGTTGGCGTCCTGATGAAGCTCCCCGCCCTGCATCTGGCAAGGGTGGGGATCCTGCTCTCGCCCCCCTCTTGCAGAAAAAATAACCAGCACCGCCCCTTGAAATAGCCCGTACGGGCCTCATCTTTCATCTCAGAAAGTTATGTTGTTTGCCGTGCAAGCGGCGTCTGCCTGTTTGAAGGGGGAGTGCAATGCGCCTCGATCGCCTTACCAGCAAATTCCAGATTGCTATTTCCGATGCCCAGTCTTTGGCACTGGGTCGTGACCACCAATTCATCGAACCCGTTCACCTGATGACCGCACTGGTCAATCAGGATGGCGGCTCCATCCGTCCGTTGCTCACTCTGACCGGGATGGATATCAATGCCCTGCGCTCCCGCCTCGGCGAGGAGCTGGATCGCCTGCCGCGCGTCAGCGGTGTGGAAGGGGATGTGCAGCTCTCCAACGGCCTCGGCCGGCTGCTCAACGTCTGCGACAAACTGGCCCAGCAGCGCAAGGACCAGTTCATCTCCTCTGAACTGTTCGTGCTGGCGGCCCTCGACGAGAAGGGGACGCTGGGCGAGCTGCTGCGCGCTCAGGGGCTGACCAAAGAGAAACTCGAAGCGGCCATCGACAAGGTGCGTGGCGGCAAGAAGGTGGAGGATGCCAACGCCGAGGAGAACCGTCAGGCGCTGGAGAAGTACACCATCGATCTGACCGAGCGGGCCGAACTCGGCAAGCTCGACCCGGTGATCGGCCGGGATGACGAGATCCGCCGCACCATTCAGGTGCTGCAACGCCGTACCAAGAACAACCCCGTGCTGATCGGTGCTCCCGGTGTCGGCAAAACCGCCATCGTCGAGGGGCTGGCCCAGCGCATCATCAACGGCGAGGTGCCGGAAGGGCTCAAGAACAAGCGGGTGCTGTCGCTGGACATGGGGGCGCTGGTGGCCGGTGCCAAATATCGCGGCGAGTTCGAGGAGCGGCTCAAAGCCGTGCTGAACGATCTCGCCAAGGAGGAGGGCAACGTCATCCTCTTTATCGACGAGCTGCACACCATGGTCGGTGCCGGCAAGGGCGAAGGGGCGATGGACGCGGGCAACATGCTGAAACCTGCGCTGGCCCGTGGCGACCTGCACTGCGTCGGCGCCACCACCCTGGATGAGTACCGTCAGTACATCGAAAAAGATGCCGCGCTGGAGCGTCGCTTCCAGAAGGTGCTGGTGGAAGAGCCGAGCGTGGAGGACACCATCGCCATTCTGCGCGGCCTGAAAGAGCGTTACGAGCTGCACCACCATGTGCAGATCACCGACCCCGCCATCGTGGCGGCGGCCCAGCTGTCACACCGCTATATCGCGGATCGCCAGCTGCCGGACAAGGCCATCGACCTGATTGACGAGGCGGCAGCCAGCATCCGGCTGCAGATCGACTCCAAGCCGGAGGCGCTCGATCGTCTCGAGCGGCGCATCATCCAGCTCAAGCTGGAGCAGCAGGCGCTGATGAAGGAGGACGACGACGCCAGCCGCAAACGGCTGGAGCTGATCAATCAGGAGATTGGCGAAAAAGATCGGGAATACAACGAGCTGGACGAGGTGTGGAAGGCCGAGAAGGCCGCCCTTGCCGGCACCCAGCATATCAAGGCGGCCCTCGAGCAGGCCCGTCAGGATCTCGATGTGGCGCGCCGCGCAGGCGACTTGGGCCGGATGTCCGAGCTGCAATATGGCCGCATTCCGGAGCTGGAGAAACAGCTGGATCTCGCCACTCAGGCCGAGATGCAGGAGACCAGTCTGCTGCGCAACCGCGTCACCGATGTGGAGATCGCAGACGTCCTGGCCCGCTGGACCGGCATTCCGGTCGCCCGCATGCTGGAAGGGGAGCGCGACAAGCTGCTGCGGATGGAAGATCAGCTGCACAGCCGGGTGATTGGTCAGGAGGAGGCGGTCGATGCGGTCTCCAACGCCATTCGCCGCTCCCGTGCTGGTCTCTCAGATCCGAATCGCCCCATCGGCTCTTTCCTGTTCCTGGGGCCCACCGGGGTGGGCAAGACCGAGCTGTGCAAGGCGCTGGCGGAGTTCCTGTTCGATACCCAGGATGCCATGGTGCGGATCGATATGTCCGAGTTCATGGAGAAACACAGCGTGGCCCGTCTGGTGGGGGCGCCTCCCGGATACGTGGGTTATGAAGAGGGCGGTTATCTGACCGAGGCGGTACGCCGTCGTCCCTACTCGGTGATCCTGCTGGACGAGGTGGAGAAGGCTCATCCGGATGTGTTCAACATCCTGTTGCAGGTGCTTGATGATGGTCGCCTGACCGATGGTCAGGGTCGGACCGTCGATTTCCGCAACTCGGTGGTGATCATGACCTCCAACCTCGGGTCGGACCTGATTCAGGAGCACCACTCCGAGAAGGATTACGACGAGATGAAGGCCATGCTGATGGATGTGCTGACCCGCAGTTTCCGACCGGAGTTTATCAACCGGATCGACGAGACCGTGGTGTTCCATCCGCTTGGCGAAGATCACATCAAGTCCATCGCCCGCATCCAGCTCAAGAGCCTGATGGGGCGACTGGAGGCTCAGGGTTACGAGGTGGAGGTGAGCGAAGCGCTGCTCGAGAAGCTGGTTCACGCCGGGTTCGACCCCGTCTACGGGGCGCGGCCTCTCAAACGGGCGATCCAGCAAAAGGTGGAGAACCCGCTGGCGCAGGCGCTGCTCTCCGGCCGCATCGTCCCTGGCAAGAAACTGCTGCTGGGAGCCGACAGCAACGGCCTCACCATGACCCAGTAACTAGTCTCGTATCTATGTTTGCAACGCCAGCCTTTGGGCTGGCGTTGTCATATCTGGTGGCGGGGATTCGGAAGAAAAAAAACGGCAATCCGAAGATTGCCGGGAGGAATGTAGTGACGCGACCTGACGTGGGTTGAGCGGGTCGCAGGGGCAAGCCCCCTATTGCGAAGCTCGGCCATTGCTGGCCTCGCTTCTTACAGCCTGCCGGGGATGCGCTCGCTCAACCCCGATGGCCACCTGCCTGTTGCCATGCCGGCTGCGATAGCGCCGGCATGGCCTTCATTCGTTACAGCATGCCTTGCACGGCAGCTTTCATCTCGGCTGGCCACACACCAACCTGTACCTGACCGATATGCTCTTTTTGCAGCAGCAGCATGGCCAGACGGGATTGGCCGATGCCGCCGCCGATGGTCTGCGGCATCCGTGCGGCCAGCAGATCCTGATGCCAGTCGTACTGCAGGCGATCCTCGTCGCCTGTGATAGCCAGCTGGCGGCGCAGCGCCTCGGCATCGACCCGGATCCCCATGGAGGAGATCTCGAAGCTGTCTTGCAGCACCGGGTTCCACACCAGAATGTCACCGTTCAGACCCGCCAGACCCAGCTCGCTGTGGCTGCTCCAGTCGTCGTAGTCCGGGGCGCGGACATCGTGACGCTCACCGTGGGAGAGGGCACCGCCGATGCCGATCAGGAACACGGCACCCAGCTCTTTGGCGATGGCGCGCTCGCGCCCCTTGGCATCGAGATCCGGGTAGCGGGCCAGCAGCTCTTCGCTGTGCAGGAACTGGATCTCCGCCGGCAGGAAGGGGGTCAGTTCATGCTCGGCACAGACCGCGCGCTCGGTGGCCTTGATAGCGGCCCAGATACCGCACACGGTTTCCTGCAGATAGGCCAGATCGCGGCGCTCGCTCGGCATCACCTTCTCCCAGTCCCACTGATCCACGTAGACGGAGTGGATGGGGGTGAGCTTGTCTTCATCCGGACGCAGCGCCTTCATGTGGGTGTAGATCCCTTCACCCGGGCCGAAGCCGAAGCGACCCAGAGTCTGGCGCTTCCATTTGGCCAGTGAATGGACCACTTCGTAGCTGTGATCCGGCAGAGTTTTTACTTTAACCTGCACTGCATTCTCGTGACCAGAGAGGTTGTCTTGAGTGCCATCACCGACCCGGCTCAGAATGGGGGCTTGCACCTCCATCAGACCCAGTTGCTGGGCGAGTTGGCGGGAGAACATCTCTTTGACGAAGCTGATCTGCTGTTGGCTGCGAATGTAGTACTGTTTCATGCTGAATTCCTGTTTCAAACCCCGTTGGATGTGGTGATTCTTCAACAAACCGTCATCCAAATTCAATATTCGATAATAGAAATAGGCTTTGTGTATTTTTTTCTTCAAAATAAGCCGTTTTTTAATGATGTATCGCTAACGGGAGTGCAAAAAAATGCTGGAAAATTACCGGATCGATAATCTCGATCAGGCCATCCTCACCGCCCTGATGGAGAATGCGCGCATTCCCTATGCCGAGCTTGCCAAACAACTGCTGGTCAGCCCGGGCACCATCCATGTGCGGGTGGAAAAGATGAAACAGGCGGGGATCATCGAGGGGACACGGGTGCAGGTTAACGCGAAGAAGCTAGGCTATGACGTCTGCTGCTTTATCGGTATCAATCTGAAAAGTGCCAAGGATTACCCCTCGGCGCTGGCCAAGTTGCAGGCGCTGGACGAGGTGGTGGAGGCTTACTACACCACGGGTCACTACAGCATCTTCATGAAGGTGATGACCCGCTCCATCGACGAGCTGCAGATAGTGCTGATCAACAAGATCCAGACCATCGACGAGATCCAGTCCACTGAAACCCTGATCTCGCTGCAAAACCCTATCCTGCGGGATGTGAAACCCTGACCCCTTGATCAGGGTTCGATATAGGGGATGCCGTACTTGTCGTAGAGGGCCTTGAGCCGGCCGTCGCGTTTCATGCGCAGCAGCTCGGCGTCGTAGGCCGCAATCTGGGCCGGGGTATTCTGGTCGGCGCGTGCGCGGGCCCAGGTGTTGAAGTAGGGGCTGCTCTTGAGCGGTTTGGGCAGGTAATCGATCTTTCCCGTCAGCCTCTCTTCCTTGATCTGGGTGAAGGCGGTGACCAGCGGCATCGGCACGGTATCGATCCGTCCGGCCAGCAGTTTGCGCAGTTGCAGCTGGTTCATGGTGATCTCCTGAAACTGATAGGCCGGGTCGGTCATCGCCACCGCCAGTTCAGGGGTGTAGGAGAAATCCTTGGTCACGCCGATGCGCCAGGGTTTGAGATCGGCCAGCGTTTCGTAGCGGATCTTCAGCAGGTCGGTCTTGCGCACGAAGAAGTGCCAGCTGTGGCGAAGATGGGCCTGTTGGGGATAGATGAGATAACTCTCCCGCTCCGCCTTGTAGGAGTGGGTCATCACCAGATCGCAGGCGCCGGTTTCGGCATTGCGGGTGAGGCGGGCACCGGAGTCGGCCAGCTCGATCCGAAAGGGCGTCTCCAGCTTGTCGAATATGGCGGTGACGATATCGATATCGAGTCCGCGGGGTTTCTGATCGGCATCGAGATACTTGAGCGGGGGCTCCATGGTGCCGCAGATCACCAGCTCTTTGGCGGGCAATCCGAGTGGAAACAGCAAACAAAACAGGGGGATCACACGCAAACTACGTCTCCTGAGCCCGTTTGAAGATATTCCAAGACCTGATTCCAGTATATTGGATGGCACCTGATCCGTTAGAAGCGACTGTTTATGGCAAATCCTGAAATCGAGAGCCCGCTGGACGGGATCGACAAGTTGACCGTCTCGCTCTACCGCCTTGGCTTGAGTGCGGCAGCATTGTTGCTGCTTTGCCGCGGTGCGGCGCTGCTGAGCGGGATGGCACTGCTCCCGTCGGCACAATGGTTGATGTCGCTGGCAGTGGCAAGCGCAATCTGCGGCTTCTCGCTGCATATCTACGACAAGCGGATTCGCCTGATTCTGCAGGGGGTTGGTTGGGGCGCACTGGCCCTGGCTGCGGTGGGGGCACCGGATGCGCTGGTGCTGGGCGCGGCCTTGGCGACCCTATCCGGGCTGGCGTTCAAGGAGCAGTTTTGCTTCGCTATTCCCGGCATCAAGCTGGTGCCCGTATTGCTGCCGGCGTTATGGCTGCTGGAGTGGTTGCGGGTGGAGTGGGCCGCCGCACTGGTGGCGCTGGTATGCGGGGCCCTGTTGACCTTGCTGGCGCTGGCCAAGTGGCGGATGCCCCTGCACTTCGATATCGGTGACAAGAGGCGTTACCAGATTTAGGTCTGCTGGCACACCTTCATCTGCTGGTTGAGGGCCTGCATCAGCTGACGGCGGCTGATGATGCCGATTACCTTGCCGTGTTGCAGCACCGGGTAGATCTTGGGCTTAGCATCGGCCATCTGGCGAGCCAGATCCAGAATGCTCTCATCCGGCCCGACCGAGAGGGGCGAACGGTTCATCAGATCCTCCACCCGGGTGCGGGTATCGCAGTGGTAGCTGCCGGTGAGCAGGCTGGGGATGCAATCTTGTTCGGAAAGAAAGCCGATCAGCCGTTTCTGCTCATCCAGCACCGGCAGGCCGCCAAGACCCGATTGATGCAGGCGATCCAGCGCCTCGGCCAGGCCGAGTCCGGCAGTGAGGGTGTGGGTCAGGCGACCCATGTGGTGGTGTACTTTCAGCATGGTGGTGACTCCGCAAGAGGGGGGATGCCGCCACTATGACGCGGGCGGGTAGCTCGCGACCAATGGCTTGTGCCGCAGGGATTGATAGGCACAAGCCATCGGCGGTGATCCGCTGGCAGGCGGGCTTCGTTCATGGAAGACCATGAAAGGGAAAGGAGATCGTATGCGTGCATTGGTTACGGGCTGTGGCCGTCGACTCGGATTTTATCTCTGTGAACAGCTGGTGGCAGCGGGCTGGCAGGTGACGGGCAGTTATCGCAGCGAGCGGCCGGAACTGGCCACGTTGGCTGCATTGGGGGTCGAACTGGTACAGGCGGATTTTGGTCGGGAAGAGGACGTTGGCAAGCTGATCGATGTGCTGGTGGCCCATCAGGATCTGGCGCTGATGATCCACAACGCTTCGGCCTTCGAGCCGCAGGCAACTGATCCGGCGGCGCAACTGGCCCAGTTCGAGCAGTTCTACCGGGTACACATGGCGGCCCCCTTCCAGCTAAACCAGGCGTTGGCCCCCCGGCTGGCCAGCAATCCCAACGCCAGCATCATTCACATCACCGATATCTATATCCATGCCCCGGCCCCCCGTTTTGCCAGCTATGTGGCCACCAAGGCGGGAGCCCATTCGCTGGCCATGAGCTTTGCCCGGGAGCTGGCGCCTGCGGTGCGGGTCAACACCATAGAGCCGGGGCCGATCCTGTTTCTCGATGAACATGACGAGAGCTGGCGCCAGCAGGTGTTGGCGAAAACACCGCTGGCGCGGGAGGGAGGGCTTGAGCCCATCTGGCAGGCGGTGCAGTTACTGATGGGGAACAGTTATATGACGGGGGCCAGCATCAAGGTGGATGGCGGGCGCGCGCTGGCCACCCTCTGAGGGGTTGCCGAGCATCTGCGGCCCCAGCCCGACCTGCCGGGTCAGCAAGCCCTTGCCGGGTTTGAGCTTGCCCGACGGGGCAGGGAGCGTCACTTGCAGCGCCACCTTGGGGTCATGCACCTCGCCATGGCCATAGAGCTCGGCCAGCAGCTCCGCGAGATAGGAATCGACCTCTGCCGAGGCAAAGTCACCGCTCCTGTTGCTGGCCAGAATATCGATGTCGAGCGGCCGATCGTGCACCTTGCAGAGCGGATCGCTGCGATCCCGGCCGTGAGCTACCTCGAGGGCGACAAAGTGCTGCTTGAGGCGGGTGGCATCGAGCGGGCTCTCCACCACCAGCAGGCAGTTGAGAAAGTCGTGGCTGGAGTGCATTCCCACCGGCTTGGTGCGGATCACCGAACTCAGCCGCAGGGGGCCGACGTTCACAAACAGCTCGGCCAGCGCGCGGCTGACATGGATATGCGGGTCAATATTGGAACCAATGCTACACAGATAGAACATGCTCACCTTCCCGGGGTTGGGCTCATCTGAAATGTATACGCAGCTCACGGTTATCGGATTAACTATGGCTTAACATTGTCTTATCTATTGTGATCCGGCACTGATTGGCAGAAAGGAGGTTTGCATGAGTGTGGAGCTGAAATGGGCGCTGTTGACCGCCTCGGGCGCGCTGGCGATGATCATGATTATCTGTCTGGCCTCTGTCGCGTTGGCGTGAATCACCACAATCCAGATAATACAAACCGGCCTGTTGGCCGGTTTTGTTTTTCGGGGCGGTGCGGCTATGCTGGCGCACCGGTGAGAATGCAAGAGAAGAGATGATGACCAAGGTTCGCCCACGCTCCCTGCTGCAGGTGGTATTGATGGGATTTGTGCTGGTATTGATGCCGCTGGGCGGCATGATCTGGCACAACAGCACCTCACTTGCCCACCTCAGTCAGCTCACCAGCGACGAGATGGAGCGGGCGGTCAAGGATACCCGCCGCGCCACCCTGCTGACGGCGCAAGCCATCGATATCGAACGCACCTTGCGCCGTTTCGCGGTGCTGGGGGATCGCCGCAGTCTCACCAGCTACCAGCAGCAACTCGATGGTTATCGGGTGTTGTTGGCGGAACACCGCAACTCCATCACCGATGGCCAGCTCTACAGCGGGCTCGATCAGGGGCTGGCCTGGCTCGACAGCCTGCAGGATGCCGCGTTGGCCCGGGCGGCGGTAGCGGGAGACAAGCTCGAGCAGTTCAACGATGCCAACAAGCAGCTCGAAATAGTCACCCGCAGCCGGGTTGACGAACACATGGATCGGGTGCAGCTCACCATCGCCGGACTGACCAGCGAGCTCTGGTGGGTGAGTGGAGCGGTGGCGGCGCTCAGCCTGCTGATGGTCTTTATCTTCACCTACCTCATCATCCACCCGGTACGACAGATTGAGTCGCGCATCTTGAGTCTGGGGGCCGGGGTCGAACCCGATCCCAAGCCGGTTGACGGCCCTGCCGAGCTGGTGTTGCTGGGGGAGCGGATCGTCTGGCTGCACGACAAACTCAAAGAACTGGAGCTGCAGAAATACCAGTTCCTGCGCCATGTTTCCCACGAACTCAAGACCCCGTTGGCGGTGCTGCGGGAGGGGACGGATCTGCTCTGCGAGCAGCTGGTCGGGCCTTTGACGCCCGATCAGCTGGAGATCTGTCAGATGCTCGACGAGAACAGTCGGCGTTTGCAGACCCTGATCGAGCGGCTGCTCGACTTCAACCGGCTCAGTCAGCAGGAGGCCTTCGAACTGGAGCCCGTCCCCCTGCTGCCGATGTTGTCGGAACTTTCTGCCGAGTACCGGCTGGCATTGGAGTCCAAGCAGATCCGTGTACACTTGCCGACCGTGCCGGTTACCCTGTGGGCGGAGCCCTACCGGCTACGGCTGATCCTCGATAACCTCTTCTCCAACGCCGTCAGTTACGGCGCCAGCGGGGGCAATATCTGGATCAGAGCAGGGCAGGATGAACAGACAAGCTGGCTGGAAGTCGCCAACGAGGGGCCCAAGATCCCCGTGGCCGATCAGCAACGCATTTTTGAACCCTTCGAGCAGGGCAGCACAGTGCGGCAAGGTCTCTTGAAAGGCTCGGGCATGGGCCTCTCCATCGCCCGCGAGTCTGCCAACAGCCTGGGGGGGGAACTGGTTCTGGTAGAGGATGAACAGGCGGATGTCTGTTTCAGGTTGACGTTGAAATGAGGACTATGAAGATACAACGCGTATTTCCAGCTCTGATGGCAGGGCTGCTCGCGGGTTGCTCCTTGCTGCCGCAACAGGCAGAGCGGGAGTCCTCCGATATCGCTTTTGCCAAGCGGATGGAGTTTGCCAACAAGGAGATGCAGGTGCGTCTGCAATACTCTGACTGGCTGCTGGCCAGTCACCCCCAACAACGGGTGCAGGAGCGTCAGCGTCTGAAAGGGGCCGACGATCTGGAGAGCCGGGTCAGTCTGGCGATGGTGGACTCCCACCCCGCTGAATCCGTGGCCAATCGCACCGCCGGTCTGGCGCGCCTGAAGCAGATGCTGCCCGAGCTGGGTCTCGATGCGCAGGCCTTTTTACGTAGCTGGATCGCCCTCGGCGAGCAGCTGCTGGCCCGCGACAGCCGTCGCGATGACCAGAGTCAGGAGATCCAGCGGCTGCGCCGCCAGATCGAGCAGCTGACCGCCATCGACGACCAGCTCAACCAGCGCAAGCTGAACGAGAATCGTGAGGTAATACCATGAGCCGGATCCTGTTGGTGGATGACGACGTCAGCCTGCTCAAACTGATGAGCATGCGGCTGCGTAGTCAGGGTTATGAAGTGGATACCGCCGACAGTGCGGAAGGGGCCCTCGACCGGTTGCGTCAGCAACGGGCCGATCTGGTGCTGAGCGATCTGCGGATGGCCGGCATGGACGGTCTGGCGCTGTTCGAGCGGATCCAGGCCCAGTGGCTGGGTTTGCCGGTGATCATCATGACCGCCCACGGCACCATCCCGGACGCCATTCAGGCGACCCGCTCCGGGGTCTTCAGCTTCCTGACCAAACCCATCAACAAGGATGAGCTGTTCGCCACCATCGAACATGCGCTGAGCCTGACGCGGCCGAAACAGCAGCAGGAGTGGCAGTCGCTGATCCTGACCCGCAATCCCCAGCTGGAGCAGCTGCTGATCCAGGCTCACAGCATTGCCACCATGGAGGTGCCGGTGCTGATCATGGGACCGTCAGGCTCCGGAAAGGGGGCGATGGCGCAGGCGCTGCATCAGGCCAGCCAGCGGCGCGACAAGCCGCTCCATACCATCAACTGCGCCGCCATTCCGTGGGCGTCACTCGACTTGCAGCTGTTTGGTGAAGATGGCCAGTCCGGGCTGTTCGAGCAGGCCAAGGGGGCGACCCTGTTTCTCGACGAGATTGGCAGCCTCTCCGAATCTCTGCAGGCCAAGCTTCTGCAGGTGATGGAGGAGTATGGTCAGGGTACGCCGGAGGTGCGGGTGCTCAGCTCCAGCCATCAGGATCTGGTCAAGGCGATGGAGGAGGGGCGCTTTCGGGAAGATCTCTTCTATCGTCTCAACGTTGCCAATATCACCTTGCCGTCTCTCAGTGCCCGCAGTGAGGATATCCCCCTGCTGGCCCGACAGGCGCTCGATGACTACCGTAGCCGCCACAGCGACTGCGCCGCCATGGGATTTTCGCCCGAGTCGCTGGCGATGCTGGCGGCCGCTGCCTGGCCCGGTAACGTGCGCCAGCTCTGCAACGTGGTGGAGCAGCTCGCCAGCCTCTGTTGCAGCCCGGTGATCGGGGTCTCCATGGTGGAGTCCGCCCTGAGCGGTGGCGGCGGCGGCATCCCCTCGTTCAACGAGGCGCGGGCCGAATTCGAGAAGGAGTATCTGATCCGTTTGCTGCGCACCACCGAGGGCAACGTGACCCTGGCGGCCAACATGGCGGGCAGAAACCGTACCGATTTTTACAAGTTATTGAATCGGCACGGTATCGAAGCTGCAAACTTCAAATCGAAGGGATAAATCAGGCGGGATCAACCACCGCCGGAGCGGCATCGGCTTTCTGGGTTTTATGGGAGAGCCAGAGGCCGCTCGCCTTCATCAGGTAACCGAACAAGGCGCCAATGATGAGGGAGGGCAGGATCAGCCGCCACTCGCCAGCCGCCCCGAAGGTGGCACAGCAACCGGCAAAGGTGCCGGGAATGTAGCCGAGCCACTGCT